>JAHCSE010000039.1 GCA_018609195.1 Patescibacteria group bacterium | reverse complement strand
TAATTTTAATCTTTTTTAATGGTTTAGTAAAAGTATTAAAACCGATAGCATTTAAGTATCTTAGATATTTTGGCATTTTTTCATCGTCATCTTTAACTCCAGCGTAGTATCTCCAGTCAACTACTTCGTTATTCCTCTCAACATAATCTTTTATTTTCTTCCAATCAATACTCCATTTCAATTTCTTTTGAGCATAAAACATATTAGCACCATCAATATAAACTTTGGTTATTGGTTTTTCTTGTCTTTGAGGCATTTCTATAATTTTTAGTTCTTCCTTTATTTTACCTCCTTTTTCCTGAATTTTCAACAAAAAACCGCCCGAGAGTTGCCTCGGGCTTGATTTTTTTTATGGAGGGTTATAGAATAAGCTTGGAATAAGGTTCACAATAAAAGGAGGTAACCAGATGAAAGCTAGGGAGCTTGCTGAAAATGTTTGGTTCAAATGGCCACCTGACTGGAGAGTATTTCAAAGATTACCAAGACCAGTCAAGATTATTGAAGGAAAAGAATGTGTTCCTGTGAGGCCTATCCAACCAACCGCTATGATGCCAGGAGGTTATATTCCAGCAGATGACGAGGTAGTTCTTTTCAAAGCAACGTCAATAAGACTCGCGTAATCTAGGTAGGTTTAGTGCGCAACAGAGGAAGTTCCAACAGGTTCTTCCTTTTTTTATTTACCAAACAGGTTCTCACTTCGTCTCGTAGATGGAGCTAAATCAAAAACGCCCATCGCTGGGCCCTGTACCGTACGGTACAGGGCTGGGCAATTTTTTATAAGGCGGCAATAGGGGAGTGGTTTTTTAGAAAATTCTAGATATCTTTATTTTGATTTTGGCTTCCAATCTCTTATCGTAATACTTTTTGCTCTTTTGTTGATTTTCAAAACTACTTTTTGTTTCTCATATTTAAATTATAGATTTTATCGCCTTAACAACATCTGGCGTAATATCCCCAAGTTTTTTTATTTTTACACTATAGGTTATACCCGGGTATTTCATATACTTTGCTTTAACAAATCTTTTAATTTT
>JAHCSE010000038.1 GCA_018609195.1 Patescibacteria group bacterium | reverse complement strand
CAAAGGAATTGTTAGTGGAACTATAGAAGGTATTATGGAATCTGGGGGAAAACAAGATGAAGCTGTAAGAGGAGCTGTCAGCCAAGCAGTTTACAGCGCGAAAGAGTTGGGATTAAATATTGGAGATACGGCCGTCGAAGCAGTGAAGGGTTCTGTTAATGCCGTAAAGCAAGTGGGAGGTGACACAGCTAGTGCAACTAAGGATGCAATTGTGGCAGCTGTTGGAGCTGCGAAAGAAATTGGCAGCGAGGCAGTCACTTCTGTAACAGAGGCACTCAAGGCAGGTATCGAGGGAGCAAAAGATATCATCGAAGCGATAAAAAAATAACTCTACACGCCATAAAGGTCGGACCTTTGAAGAATAATCAAGAGGCATTTCATCAAACAGGAAGGTTACATCTTCCTGTTTTTCTTTTTTGTATACAGGTTGATATAATGAAAATACAACATGAAGAATAGAATTATTTTGCATATCGACATGGACTATTTTTTCGCTCAAATCGAAGAGCGAGAAAACCCCCGTTTTAAAGGAAAACCAGTCGTGGTCGGAGCTGATCCTAAAAAGGGAAGAGGTAGGGGAGTTGTATCCACTGCAAATTATGAGGCCAGAAAATATGGGATTCATTCAGCCCTGCCTATCTCTTTGGCTTTCAAAGCTTGTCCAGAAGCTATCTTTTTGCCTGTAAATATGGGGCTTTATAAAAAAGTTTCAGAAAAAGTTATGAATATTGTAACAAGGTATTCAAAAATCTGGGAGGTAGTTTCTGTAGATGAAGCTTATTTAGATATAAGTTTTTTAAGTAGCTATAAAAAAGCAGAAAATTTAGCTAAAAAATTAAAAAATGAAATTTTAAAAAAAGAAAAGCTTACCTCAACCATTGGCATAGGGCCCAATAAATTAATTGCGAAAATGGCGACCAATAAAGCAAAGCCAAACGGGTTTTTGATAGTTAAACCAGATCAAATTAAAAAATTCCTTGAGCCATTAGATGTTCAAGATTTGCCAGGCATTGGTCCAAAAACTGCTGAGAAATTGCGGGTGATTTCAATAAATAAAGTTAAAGAGCTTAAAGAATTATCACGATTAAAACTTAAAAATATGTTTGGAGTAGTAGGGGGAAAAATATATGAAAGAGCGAGGGGATCTGATGAGGGGGAAGTTTCTCCTGAAGAGATTATTAAATCAATTGGCAAAGAACATACTTTTGAAGAAGATACCAGGGATCCTAAAGTTATCTTTGGAACTTTCGATAAAATTATTAAAGGAGTTCATCAAGAACTTTTCGACAATAAATTCTCTTTCAAAACTATCACTGTTATTTGTCGCTATCAGGGTTTTGAAACTCATACCAAATCGAAAACCTTGGAGGAATCAACTCATAATTTAGAAATTTTAAAAAAAGAGTCAAAAAGATTACTTTTAAAATTTCTTATCGAAAAACCAAAATTAATTCGTTTAATTGGAGTAAGGGTATCTCATTTAAGCTAAATAAAGAGTAGCTTTAATAATTTAGAGTTTT
>JAHCSE010000037.1 GCA_018609195.1 Patescibacteria group bacterium | reverse complement strand
CTTATAAGAAGGCAAAAACCTTTATTTCTCTCTCCGTTTCCGGAATCAAATATCCAGTCAGGACTTCTGTACTTAGGCTCAATTAATTTAGCTTCCTCTGTTACTTCCTTAAGTTCTTCTTGCGTTGCTAATCGGTAATTCCCATCAGTAAGTCTGTGAACAATTCTCAAAGCGAGTTCTTTCCTTGAAATCTCTTCCCCAACTACATCGTAAAAATTCGGCAATTGCGCAATCAATCCTTCTTCATCTACTTTTTCATTCTTTCTGAGTACGATATATCTTTTTATCGATTCAAGGTCCAATCTTTCCAGCACTAAAATTCCTTGAAATGAAACACGGCCTCCACGGAGTCCCGCACTATTTCCTGCGACCACATATTGGGGGCCCTTCCCTAAACATATAGTAGTAAATCCGTAACCACCAATATACACATTTTGTACTCCAAGATCTCTCAAAACTAAACCAATTTTTCTCCCGAAGTTCTGGTGAATTTTTTCTGTATTTATCTCTGTAGGGGTTCCCCAAGGGGCTATTAAAAAATATGCCAACGAACGATCATCCAGCCAAATCACAGAACCATTACTTAATCTTCGGGTAAAATCAATTCCATCTACGCTGCACTGATGGGTATTAATATCTGAAATATCTTCATGCCTCGCAACTACTGCTGCAGGTCTCACAATTTCAGAAGTTCTTATATAAAATTTTCCTGTCTCTCTTGCTTTCTTATTAAAAGCTTCTTCCATGGATAGCGCCGTATACACGTCTTCTGAATGATGGCCAAGGTAGACAAACTGCATATCTCTCACCTCCTTTTTTAAGGTACAAAAAAAAGAGCAATAAAATTTCGGATTATTTTAACTCTTTAAAAGTTTTTCAGGATCCTGTAATGTTAAAATCAAAGAATTTAAAAATCGGACGGCATAAGCTCCATCAATAACTCTGTGGTCAAAAGATAATGATAAAGGGAGCATTGGTCTTATTTCAATTTTACCTTCTTTTGCAATTGGTTTTTCTTTCATTCTGCCCACCCCTAAAATTGCAACTTCAGGATAGTTTATTATCGGAGTAGCAAAGACAGATCCAATACTTCCATAGTTAGTTATGGTGAAAGTTCCCCCTCGCAGATCTTGTAAATCTAATTTTCTTTGTCTTGCTCTATCCCCGAGTTCTTGCAATTCTTGAGCTATATCTAAAATGTTTTTCAAATCTACACCTTTCAGCACAGGAACTACTAAACCTTGACCATTTACATCGACCGCAAATCCAAAGTTGTAATATTTTTTAACAATGGTCTCTTCATTTTCTTCATCAAGACTGGAATTGACTAATGGGAATTCTTTCATAGCAGCTACACAGGCTTTCATAATAAAAGGGAGGAAAGTCAAGCGGATTCCTTTTTCTTTAGCTTTACCTTTTTCTTGTTCTCTTGTATTCACTAATTCTGTGCTATCTGCTTCATCCATAACTGTTACATGAGGAGCATGGGTTACTGCCTCAACCATGTGCTTGGCAATAACTCTTCTGATCCCTTTTAAAGGAACTCTATCGATATATCCCCACATATCATATTTCCTTTTCACTACCATCTGGGGTTTTTCTTCTTTGATCCCTGTAGCCTTTCTCACGTCTTTTTCTGTTACCCTTCCTCTAATTCCTGTTGGGGTAACTTTAGTTAAATCAACATTAAGCTCTTTTGCTAATTTTCTTACAGCAGGCGTTGCCAAAACTATGGGCTCTTTTCTTAATGGTTTTGAAGTTGGAACAACCGGAGGTCTAATCACAACCTCTTCAGGGGCTTCTTCCAGATAACCCACAGCGCCAGCAGGTCGCATCTTTGGACGTCGCATGTCCATAATTTTCTCGCCCTTCTCTCCGACTACAAAAAGAGTCTCTCCGACTTTTACTGTTTCCCCTTCTGTAAAATTAATTTTCAAAATAGTTCCAGTGAAAGGAGAGGGAATCTCAGCCACTGCTTTCTCAGTTTCTACTTCACCAACCACTTGGTGCTCTTTTACTTTGTCACCCTCCTTGATATACCATCTCACTATCTGTCCTTCTTCTATTCCTTCTCCAAGATCTGGAAACTTAAATTCTTGTGGCATTATATTTTAATGGTGTTTATTAGTAATAGAGTAAGATGTAGGTGTTACGCATCTCAAAACACCGATCTACATACATAAACAATTCAGTGAATCCAACCGATGACTTTAAGTGAACCGTTGACAATTGTATCAACGAGAATTTTTGTCTCGTCAACGGGGTTGTAAATATAGAGATCTAATTTATCCGTATTCGCATTATAAATAGTAAAGGTTAATTTATCATTATCTGACCATAGTCCTATCTTTGAAACTTCTAATTTAAATTCTTCCCCGGTTCTTAAATTTTTGACAAATCTGCCTCTCTGTTCATCAGTAAAGTCACCATAATAAATAGTATCTGCGAAATTGCCCGTTTTTGAGATGGTAATGCCCTCGAAGTAGTTACTGAAATTAATTTTCTTTATTTCGCGGGTATCTAGGTTCACTTTATACAAAGTTTTTGACCGTCGGGGTGTACCTACCTGCTCTCTTTCAAAAGTTTCATACTTAGCACCATACATAGAATTTGGATCATAGCGGAAAATACCATTTCTAATCCCTAATTCATTTATGTAATCTAGCGAAGCCACTTGACCACTTTCAAGATCAATTTCCCACATTTCGGGGCTTGGTCCCGCAAAATATTCTCCTTCTACACAAATACATACATATAACTTTTTATTGTCTGGTGATAAATGAAGTATAAAACCAATCTCGCGATAATCGCCATCAATCTTATAGATTTTCTCATTATTTGTTTCTAAATTGAAAACTGCGATAGATTTTTGCTGTTCGGTTACAGGTAATTTAATATAAGCTATTAATTTATTATCTCTAGAAACAGCTGGGATATCACGGATTGCAGGTCCATCATCCTCAAAGCCAACTCCTCCTTTATCTTTGTGTTTCTTATAAAAGCTTAAGGCAAGAGGATCTTCGCCATTTTTATTGAAAATCTTTATATCAATATCTCCCTTTATTCGTTGAAGGAAAATGTTGTCTTTTCCGTAAACATACCCAAGGGAAAGAGCGCCTTGATTTAAATTAATCCCATCACGTACATAACTAAACAAAGCTTTCTTTTCAGTTTCGCCTTCCTTAACAACTATTAATGTATATTTTTCTCTGGTCTCACCTCTCTCATTACGTTCTAAAACTTCTCTTTTTAAATATGCAAGATAATTTGGCTCCTCTAATGGTTTTTTACTAAGTCGAGGGATTATTTGTTCTTGCTTGGCCTCTTCTTCTACTTCAGGGACTTCGGTAGGAACTTCTTCTGGCGGTTTTACTTCCTGTTGTACTACCAACCAATAACCCAAAATTCCTCCACCAACGAGGAAACCTAAAATCACAACAATCCAAATAAACTTCCAATTCGTTCGGGGGTCTTTGAGAAGATTGTTAATTTTTTGATTGTTCATAATTTAGCTTCTTTTTTTATTCTACTTCTTTTTTATTAATTTTTTAATAGCTTCTTTACTAATTCCTGCTTCTTTGAAAATACTCATTAGTGTTCCTTTTGGTAAGTCTTTTTTATGAAAAGGGACGACTGCTCTTTTTTTGGTTTGAGGATTATAAAAAATAAAATGGCTTCCAGTCGTGTGATCTAACTTGAAGCCAATGCTTTTGAGAATTTTGATTAGTTTTCTTGAAGTAAGCGAAGGTAATTTAGGCATAAACAGGGGCTTTTCTTTCAATCTCTACATAGGTAAAGAAGTCTCCTTCATCGGTAGGGACTGGTTCTCTGTGTTTTTTTAAAGAGGCGATATATCCTTGAATTGCATCAATTACCATTTTTCTAGCTGTTTTTAAATCTTTTCCATAAGTAACGCAACCTGGAAGGCTGGGAACAATGACGGTAAATCCCCCTTCTGGCTCTGGTCGAAAAATAACATTGTACCGAAGAGTTTTTCTCATATCTCTAATTTAGTAAATTTCCTCCTTTATGTCAAACTCAAAAATTTACTCTAAAAACTCATTACCTTTTCTATCTCTTTATTAATTCTCGCTGCATCAGGAATATAATAATTTTCTAACTTTGCCAAGGGCATAGGTATATCGAAACCTGCAACTCTCGCAATCGGAGCTTCCAAATTCAAAAAAGCTCCTTCTTGAATTGTAGCTGCCAATTCAGCCCCATAGCCGCATTTTCTCGGAGCCTCCTGCACCACAACGCATCTCCCGGTCTTTTTCACAGAATTAATTATCGTTTTTTTATCGAGAGGGGATAATGTCAGCAAATCTATAATTTCGATAGAATATTTACTAGAGAGCTCGCTGACAGCTTCTCTTACAACTTTCTGCATTGCTCCCCAGGCAATGACCGTAATATCACTTCCCCCTTGAACAACTTCTGCTTTATTTAAAGGGATAGTATACTCTTTTTCCGGAACTTCCTCTCGAATTGCGCGGTAAACTCTTTTTGGCTCTAAAAAAATTACTGGACCTGGATCTTGAATTGAAGATGCCAACAATCCTTTTGCATTGTAGGGACCGGAAGGGGTAACAACCTTTAGCCCTGGTATGTGCGAGAAAAATGTTTCCAATGATTCTGAATGATGTTCATAAGCCCTGATGCCACCGCCGTGAGGAACCCTCAAAACTAGGGGTGCTGAATATTTTCCCTGTGACCTTTTTCTTATCCTTGAGACATGATTGTAAATTTGATCTATCATCGGGATAGAAAAGCCGTCAAACTGGACTTCTGGCACCGGCTTCATTCCAGCTACAGCTAAACCAAGAGAAACGGAAATAATCCCAACCTCTGCCAATGGAGTATCAATAACGCGCTCATCTCCAAACTTTTGCCACAAACCTTCTGTTACTCGAAACACACCTCCATTTCTCCCAACATCTTCCCCCAAGAGAATCACTCGTTTATCTTTCTCCATTTCTTGCCGCAAGGTACTATTAATTGATTGGATTAAATTTATTTTGGCCATTTATTATTCAAAATCTTTCATCTGCTCCTGGATTTGTTCAGGAGCAGTTTCATAAACGTATTTAAACATATCTTTTGGTTTTAATGGTTCAACAGATTCAAATTTTTGCGTAGCTTCTCTAACCTTTAACTTCGCATCATTCAAAATTTTCTCTTCGTATTTCTCATCCCACAATCCTTTCTTTCGCATGTATTTTTTCAATCTTTCCACGGGATCTCTCTTTTTCCATTCCTCAACCTCTTTTACATCACGATATCTTTTCCAGTCATCAGCAGTGGTGTGACTCTCTAAGCGATACGTATAACACTCAATAAAGGTAGGTCCTTTACCAGCACGAGCCTTATCTATCGCATCTTTTGTTGCCTTGTACACGGCGAAAACATCATTACCATCGACCAAAACACCTTCAAAACCATAAGCCGCAGCTTTTTGGGCTAAAGTTTCACTGGCGGTTTGTCTTTCAACAGGAACAGAAATAGCCCATTGATTATTTTGACAAAGAAAAACGCAGGGGACTTGAAACACCCCTGCAAAGTTCATTCCTTCATGAAAATCCCCTTTGCTGGTAGCACCATCTCCAAAATAAACAACAGCCACAGATTTTTTGCCTTGTAATTTATTCGCCCAAGCTACTCCAACTGCATGAGGAATTTGAGTGCCAACCGGAATTGTTGCAGGCAAAGCGTTTATATTATCTGGGATTTTCATTCCTCTTTCATCGCCTGCCCAGTACTGGTAGAGCATATGTAGGGGAAAGCCGCGAGTAATCCAAACGGCATGATCTCGATAAGAAGTCAAAAACCAATCTTCTTTTTCCAAAGCAAAAGCTGAACCAATTTGGGAAGCTTCCTGCCCCAAGAAAGAAGCGTAAGTGAGAAGGCGCCCCTCTCTCTGAAGTTTCAAAGCGATATCATCAAACATACGAGATATCACCATCAGCTCATATATTTTTTTCACCTCTCCATCAGAAAGTTTTGGAAAACCCTCAAAATTCACAACTTTACTTTCAGGGTCTAGAAATTGAATCATTTCCATTTTTTTGGAGTTATTGACTCCTTTTTCTCAAAAAGGGGTCCACCCTTTTTTATTATTTTATTTTAACAACTCCTCCGCTTCTTTTTTGCTTTGTTTGCCGGCGGAGGCCTTTTAGTTTTAAGTAAAATTCTTTAAAAGGTTGTCATTGTCGTTAAAACTTTTAATGAAAGTTCTTCTATTGATATTTTTCCAGCTACAAAATCATCAGTCCATTCTTTGCTACAATACCATATCCCAACAGCATTTCCCTGTATATCGCCAACGACTACACTTAATTCATCAATGTCCCAACCGTTTTTCACTCCCGCAGTATAACTTCCAAGAACGGCACCCGATTCTCCTGCCAACTCTGTTGGAGTCGAGGCAGTGGATTTATAGCCTAAAATTAGAACCCTTACTCCACCCTTATCTCTTCCATCAGCTATTTTCATATCAATATCATAAAGTCCGTAATTCTTAAGCGTTATCTCCATTACCGCCATAGCCACGTTATCCGAAAGCCCCGCTTGTTTTGTTGGTTCTTTTTGAGTAATCTGTTTTTCTTTTTGGGTAATTTGTTGCTCCTGCTCTATTGCTTCTTTAGCTTTTTCACGGGCAGTATTCAGCGATGAATTTACAATTATACCCAGTATAACAACTACTCCAATAATTAGGAGCCACCCCCATCTTATTTTTCTTGGTTGCGGGGTTTGGCTTTCTGTAGCTGTTAATTGCTTTTTTCTATCCTTCTGAAATTTGTATATAAGTCCTATTATTACAAGTCCTATAATAATCCAAAAAAGTGTCATATTTTATATTATTTTAATGTTGATTTTACTTTAATTCCGGCCTTTTCCAAATTATCATTTTTTTTACTTTCGACCTCGCATATTATTTAAGGGGTCCATTATTTTAT
>JAHCSE010000036.1 GCA_018609195.1 Patescibacteria group bacterium | reverse complement strand
CCTATCTGGCGTTGTTGTAATACCACTCGAGATACTATTTTATCTACATCGTATGGACTCAGAATGATGATGCCGTGCAATAAAGCACTTTTTAACCCCCACCACATTGCGTGACTTGCTATGATTCTCCCATTGACGGTTATGATGGAAGCTTTGTTATTAACATCAATAGGGTAAATTCCGATTTTAGAGAGAGCATGTGCAACCTTTGCTGCAAAATATGCTCTCATCTCGTCAATTGTTTTGAGGTTTCCATCGCGTGGCACCACAAATGTATAAGCAAGAGTGTTTGGACCTGTTTGCACATGGGATCCCCCGGTTATGCGCCTCGTAAGTTCAACTCCTCGCTCAAGCTTTCTTATAATATCGGTATCTTGAGCATATCCGAGAACGATAGAATCGTTGACAAAACTATAAAATCGAACGGCAGCCAGATGTTTCTCTAATTTTTCATCCGCAATTCTCTTTATCAAAAACTCTTCAAGAGCCATATTTATATGGCTCGGAAATACATGAGTTCCCCAATTTTCATATCGAAATAATATTTCTGAATTCATTTTTCTAATGCCCATTCTTTCAATTTCTCGTAGGTGGTAGAACCGCAAATCCATTTTTCGGTCTTTATATTAAAAAAGAATGGGACGCCACCACAGAATCCCTTATCGTATTGCTTCATCAGCTGAGCATTTTGTGCATTATGCCAAACTTCTATTCTTTTCGTTTTTACTCCTTCTTCTTTCTCGAGTTTTTCAACGAGAGGCTTCATTTCGATACAATGCACACATTCTGTCCCATAAAATTCTAACAATTCGTTTTCTTTCTCCATATGTAAATTTAGTTAGTTTGTTATTTTTTAATTATAGCAATATTTCCAATTATCGGCAAAGCCCCGTAGAAGAATTTCGGATGGGTTTCGCCCAAATCAAAATTATTTTCGGAATTTCTCTACGGGGCAAAGTTCCAAAAGCTCTTTTGCATTTTCTATCGCATAACCATAGGCATCGTTGTTGAAATAAGCATAAACGTCTTTCCTTTGTTCCATAAATTTTTTAATTATTTTGGCCCAATCTTTTAATTCTTTGTTGGTGTATTTTGAACCAAAAAGTCTTTTGCTGCCGTGAAATCGCAAATACACGAAGTCTGCGGTTGAAACAATATTTTTAGGATAGCGAGGAGAATCGGCAATCACAAGCGCCCAGTTATTTTTTTCTAATATGGCATAGACACGAGGAGTAAACCAGGATTGATGCCGGAATTCGAATGCATAACGGTATTTTAGGGGCAAAAGTTTGGCAAGACGAGCAAGACGTCTTGAATTTTCTTTAAAACTTGGAGGGAGCTGAAAAAGAATCGGGCCTAATTTTTTTTTAAGGTGCTTTGCATTTTCGAGGAATTTTTTAGTTGACTGCCTAATTCCATGAAGTCTTTTAATATGGGTGATAAATCGGCTAGCTTTAACAGCAAATAAAAAATCTTTGGGAGTTTGAGAATACCAATTTTGATAAGTGCTAGGTTTAGGTAAATGGTAAAAAGAATAATTTATCTCAACCGTTTGAAAATGTTTAGAAAAGTATTTTAATTTGTCTTTCGATGGTAAATCTTCAGGATAAAAAATCCTTTGCCAATGGCTATAAACCCAACCTGAAGTTCCGATATAAAGTTTTCCTTTCTGCCTTTTCATCGTTTTTTATTTTATCAAGATTTAAAGTAGAATAAAATAATGATTGAGGTTGATG
>JAHCSE010000035.1 GCA_018609195.1 Patescibacteria group bacterium | reverse complement strand
GGGGGACAGGGCAATTAGGCGATTGGTGGACAGATTTAAAATACGCCAAGACAGATTTTGATGGTGGTGGACGAGTGCATATTGGATTTAACGAAGCGTTCAAGTGGACGGAGGATTTAGTCGCCCATGATTTAGAGGATTTTCCAGAAACGCCAAAGGTTGTAGACGGTCACAGTTTGGGAGCGGCCCTGGCGCAGAAGGCTAGTGTTCGATTTAACATTTCGGAAGGGTATGTATTTGGTTGCCCTCGTGTTGGAAACAGTGATTTCACGGACAGGGTGAGCCAGAGATTTCACCGCTTCGAGCACCTGACCGATCCCGTGACCTATCTTCCGCCAAGGACTTCGTTTTTCCAAGCCGGATATGCTCTTTGGAATCTACGATTGCCAACGCTTTATGACAGGGCACACCGGGCTCATCTACTCGATGGAAATCTACATAGAATGGTTCATTACCGATCCAGCGCGATGGAGTACTTGGACGCGGTCGAGATCCTTCAGCGTTCTTGATGGACTTGAACAGTCTACCAACGAGCGTTGGTCTCCTAGTAACCCCTTTAACCCCATCATATCCCAATACTCTCCTTTCGGGTTTGGATTACCCTAGAACGACCATACAGAGGGATTAGTCAATAACCTACCCGGGGGCCTATACCCCTATCCTAAAACTCGCCTGTGGTCGGTGCAGCCGGTGCAATATTCCAAACAACTGAGTGGTCTACTACTTAATTTGATAGTCAGGGTGTTATCTAACAAGATCTTGATGATTTTAGGCGTCTGTATTTGAAAATGATGTGATGTGAGTTTTCAGAAAGTAACACAGATTACTTTTCAGAAAATGATGTGTAGATAATTATAATTGCTCTTGAAGAACTGATCTATATGAAGAGAGTAAAAGCACACGACGAATATTTGATTAGGTTTTGTTTAGTTTTTAGGCTTATAGTTAAAGACCCCCGGTTAGGAAGGGAGGGTTCCTACCGGGGGAAGATCCGGCTCTGGGCCGGAACAGGGAGATATCAATAATCACTATAGCTAAAAATCTATTCAACAAAAATAGTTTTCTTTCCTATATATCAATTGGTATAGGGGAAGGACATTTAGAAGTAATACACAACGACGCATACTGACTGTGATTGTTACTGCTGGGTATGCTGTCAAAGAAAGCGGTGATCAGGAGAAG
Organism: Patescibacteria group bacterium; assembly: GCA_018609195.1. Classification (GTDB taxonomy): domain Bacteria; phylum Patescibacteriota; class Minisyncoccia; order Minisyncoccales; family RBG-13-36-15; genus JAHCSE01. Next base: position 184 of record JAHCSE010000035.1, on the reverse strand, counting down.
TATCCATAGCCGTAGCGTCGATCGGAGCATTCAGACGTGGGTGCCTTTGGAAAGTGAATGCAGTGCCGAAGTGATGGGTGATTCCTAAAGGGTCAAAAATCATGGCACAGTCCCCCTGGAACCTTTTCCGGGTAAAGGGGGATCTGTGCCTTGTGGGGTTCAAACCTAAGGATCAAAGAAGAAT
>JAHCSE010000034.1 GCA_018609195.1 Patescibacteria group bacterium | reverse complement strand
GCCATTCTATGGTGCCGCCAATGATGTCACGGTTCCGCTCGCCCCCATAAACATGAGAGCACCACTCTGTACATACACCACTCCAGTGTTCAATCCCCCCAATGAAGACGGTGCCGTCACGACATTCCCCAATGCTAACACATTCTGCCCGCTGGCTACGTCAGCACTTTCACCAACCAAAATATTGTGGGCGGATGCGACGGTGAATTCTCCCTCAATTGTCAAACCTCCAGTACCTGGAACTGTTGGCCACACCATTACACTAAAAATCCCTTATCTCGTTCAATCTCTCTTGCAATCCGTCTTGCTAACCGTGACACTGAAAGATCATCGGTGATTAAATCTCCTTGAATAATAATTGTCACTCCGTTGATCGCAGAACCTGCCGCCCCTACAAGAGGACGAACACTAAATCGTTCTGGTCCGTGTTCACCAACAGCGATCAGGCTCGGTGAAGTGACAATACCACTACCACCGGTCTGAAAGAAGCCACCCAACAAACCACCAATCACTGCCCCTATAGGACCACCAACAAGAAACCCCGATAATGCACCACCAAGACCGCCGAGGATGCGACCCACCGTTCCTCCAACAACCCTTCTAAGTATGGCTCCGATAAGACCTGGTATTCCAGCAACAAGTGCCGGACCAAATTTCCCCAAACTCAAAGCTAAGTTTCCAGCAGCCTCTCCAGCCACAGCACCAAATATAGTCTCCACTCCGAAACCAACACTTGAAGCGGTCGGACTAAAGAACCCAGCAAGACCTAATCCACTAGTACCCCCACCAAAAAGGGATCCACCACTTTGCTCTAGAACTTGCTGCCCTGCTTGTCTTCCTGCTCCAACGTCGGTGCCAGTGAATAAAATCTGAAAAACAGTGTCTGCTGCCAATTTGGCAAACTCATCAAGAACAGAACCGATGATACCACTGAAGATAGTTTTAAATATACTCCCAAAAGTAATAGCACCACTAGCAAGATCCTGAAATGTTCTACGGAACACTTGCTGAATAGAACCAGCAACATTGAATGCGGTCGTATTGAAATCCAAAAACGTCAATTTCATTCTTTCAGTAGATTGTTCCGACTGTCCTTCAAGACCACGTATCTCCCTGTCCAATTCTTTAATGGCTAACCCACCAAGTTCCCCTTCCTTTTCAAACTGCCGACGGAGGATCTGAAGACGCTTGACCATCTCTTCCTCGGTCAGAGCAGTATTACGAATGATCAGCTCAGCTTCGCGATCAGCTATCTCTTTAATGGTCCGAGCCATTGCTCGTCGAACCTCTAGCTCTTCACGTGATCCCTCTTTCATTACCTCCAATTTCTCTCGGAGTAATAAAATCCTATCCTCGAGTTCTTTTCTTCCCAATTCTATCTGGAAGTTCAAGGTTTCAAATGCCAATTGCTTACTCTTCTCAGAGGCTTCTTTGTCTGCCTTGGCTGCCTTTTTGGTTTTTGCAATTGCTGCAATACCAAGCTCTTCCAGTTTCTTCTTGATCTCTTCTGTTGAAGCAGTGACTGACTCGACTGTGCTGGTCGCAGCAGAACTCGCTTCTTCTTCCATCGCAGTGAAAGGTGTTATTAGGGTATTTTTTAGATCTTCTACGAGTTCTTCTGTTGACTCTCGCAATGTGTCATATACACCCACGAGAGCTTCCTTCATGGACTGTCCACCAGCCTTGATATTCTCAGTGGCTTGTTCACTGATGAGGTTGTCCAGCTTATCTCTAACCTCAGCTAGATTATCATCAAGACCAAGAAACTCTGCAACGACACCATCCAAACCATCGACAATATCTCTAGCCGTTCCTAAAACAGTGAGTTTGATACTCCCCCAAATCTGACTCGTGGCATCTCCAAGTTTTTCCCATGATATAATTACAACAGCAGCCGCACCAGCGAGTGCAACAATCCCCGCGACGACCAGGACAGTGGTAATATTGATGGCAGCGAATGCTACTCCAACAGAAGCGAGAATAGGGATCAGAATGGCAAAGCTCTTAGCCACCAAGGCAACCAAAAGAGCCAAGGGTCCGATTGCCGCAACCAAGCCCAAGACAACGATACCTGTAATCTTCACTGCTGGTGGTAACCTAATAGCCGCTTCAGCAAGTTCTCGCATACTCTCAGCCGTACTTCTGATAGCCCCAGAAAGACCTGCTTCACCTATCGACTCCAGAAGATCCCCCACAGCATTCTTCAATGCAATCAATGCTCCTCCAAGATTCTCACGAGCTGCCTTTGCCGATCCGCCAAATTGCCTTTCAAGCTCTAAGAGGATTATCTTCTGGGCGCTGATGAGATCACCAGTCTCAACAAGCGCCTTGATCATCTCCGTTTGCTGATCCGTGAACTGGATACCAACACGGGAAAGGGCACTGAGATTTTTGACCGGGTCGTTTATTGCCTTGCCAAGTTGAATGACACTAGATCGAAGATCCTGATCCATCCGGGCCGAAAGATTAAGAACAGCTTTTGTGACATCCTCAAAAACTGCAACCGAGACATTAGTAAACGTGAGAAGCTGTGACTGGGCGGATAAAATCACTTCATCACCAAATGTCGACGTCTTCTGCAGCTCCGCAGCCATCCGCTGGAGGCTCTTGGTCGTTACCCCGGCCACCCCCTCGGTGGATCTAATAGCAGCCTCCACCTGGGCCACAGCGCGCTCCTGGTCGGCTGATACCTTAACTATAAGCGCCCCTAACCCTAGGATCGGTAAAGAGACCCTCGTGGTCATGGTCCGCCCGACTTCACCTGCTCTTTTAGCGAGATTAGCAAAGGACTTTTCGACCGACCGGAGGCCAGCATTGATGGAACTGACTCCAGTGAGCTTTGTTGTAATTGAGACAACAGCCATCGAAATTCCTTATCTTTTACCCTGCAATTGCCGCAACCTTTGATCGTCGTCCTTGATCCTCTTTATGAGGAAATCTGTCTCAAGTGGAGACAGCTCATCCAGATCACCCGGACCCCAACCATATCTACTCGCAAAGACATGGAGGGTCTCTAGGTAGGGAGGTTCAATTCCTCAATATTCGTCTGGAAGAAGGCAACGATCTTCTGAATATCACCAATCTCCAACTCGTCAATATCTTCATTTGTAACCTTGGGATCTATCTTTTGAAGAACATAAAGAAGGAACTGTTCTGTCTGCTCCACATCTCCTTTCTCCAAACCCTCATCTGTAACGTCAAGTTTCCGGAGTTTCTTTATGTCTTTCCACTTCATTGGCCAAGCTTTCTTAAGATCCAGGTCATGACCATTCAGAGAGATTATAGTATCTCTTCTCTCTTTTCCCTTTCCTTTTTCCTTCCCGGTTTGTGACATTTTCTTCTATCCTCCTTTGCTCACCTCTCACCTAGAACGTATTGGTTGTCGTCAATGAGATTCGAATGGCACTGGACGATCCAGTATGGTAACGACCGATGCCTTCAAAATCCACTGTCAAACGATCCCGACCAGACATCTGATCAGGATATGTGGAATAGACAAACCGAGGAATATCTACCAACAACGAGAACGAATCTGCCTTCGTGAAGTTCAAAAGGACAGCCTGTTCCGTTTCAGCGATGAAGATATCCTTTTCCGTCTGATCTTCAAACGTCATAGTTCCAGAGAGTCTCACCATCTGGAAACCATTACGTTTCACCCGAGCAATCTCAGCCGAAGCATTTAACGCCGGTAGACCTTCAATTTGGTTGTCCAACGTAAGGTTGACCGCTTCTAACTTCGTGTTTGCTGCTCCACCGATCTGGATGGATGCCGTATCGAATTTAAACACACCCGTTGGAGATCCCGGAAAACTCGGAGTGGTCGCAGCAATGTTATTGCGAGTTTGTGCAAGGACACTGGCTGAAAATCGTAGATCCTGGTTTGGTGCGACACCAATCTGCAAGGCACCAAATTGAACACCAGAAAACTGCTGAGCTGATGTCACATCACGGAACACTTCCAGTGTATATGGAACCAACGGATGAAGACTGTTGATATCCGAAGTCAAGAACGTAAAGTTGTTTGTGAATAGAAATCCCGAAAGCACTGTCGAGATTGAATTTGTCCCTAAGACACCGTTCAGTAAGTAACCAATACTGACTGGATGTCCTGGGATCACGACATCACCAGCGTGCCGTTGCACACCAGTCTCGTCATCAGGCTCAAAGAAACCACCAGTGATGTTTCGAACGTCGAACCTCTCGATGTTTGTAACGATCGATTCACTCAACGCTTCAAAATAGTCAGTGGCTGCTAATGCTGTGCCCCATGTCGTTTCTTCGGCGATGCCGATATGACCTGCGAATCCATAACTCACATTTTCCTCCTATTTACTTTTCCAAGTCATATAGGTTAAACTAACCCTATGCCTAAACGGAAGTGGTCCAAAGAGCAGCGCCGACGCATTTCTCAAGGCGTCAAACGCGCCTACCGAGAAGGTAGGATGATACCGCCGTCGACGCGGCCTGAAGTTGCCGCTAAGATCTCTGCGGCCAAAAAGCTGCACAATCCCTCCCGTGATGATCCAAAAGTACGGGCAAAAATCAGCAAGACTCTTAAACGGAAATACAAAAGTGGAGAACTCAGATATACTCCTCCGTCTCCTGAAGGTAGACAGCGTATTATAGCTGCCAACCAGAAACCACAACGTTCTGAGACAAAACTGAAAATCAGTGCGACCGTAAAAAAGCGCTGGGTCGAAGGACGCTATAAATCTCGGAATCTGCCAACTTTCAGTAACACCCCAACACCGTCTGAACTCGCTGTTCTTCCCGGATTGACTAAACTCGGATTTATCTTTCGTCATAAGTTTCCTATACCATGTAAAAACCAACAGGGAGGTCTTACATATTACGAAGCCGACTTTGTACATCTGCCGAGTAAGATCTGTGTAGAGATTGACGGTGGTGACCATAAATCGGTGCCTAAAATTCGTGAGAGAGACAAGCGAAAGACCAAGTATCTGAACAAACTGAAGTTCCGCGTGCTTCGGTTCACAAACAAAGAAGTTTGCGCCAATCCAAAAACCGTCATCAAGATAATCGCTGGTTATTTGCACATCTACTCCTAACTGCAAAAGACTAACTTCTCTGTTTCTCTCACCTTCCTATCCTGGATTGTCGCTGTCTTTGTCCTTTGCTTTCTTTGAATTGGAACTCTCAACCACCACATCGTCCGCAAAACCTTGATAAACAAGCTGATCAGCAAGTCGTGAAGGAATGTCTTTTGGCACTTTCAAAACCTGTCCAGTGGTCTTCAACCCATATCCCACGACGTGACGACTGTCTGTCATAACAATAGATCGCTTCTCTGGGTTTGTTTTTCCCATCGTTGGACTCCTCATGTGATCGCGTTGACATCAGCGACTAATTGAATTTCACCCCCTGATCCATAACCCTTCCCTTCTGGGTTTGGTCCGGTTTGGAACTCTCCACCAACCAGCCAGGATGTCTCGACAGTTCCGCTCAATGTTCGGTCCTGCATTAATGCAATCTCTGTATTCCCAATAAGATCATCCCTCCTCTCAAGAACGTCTTGCTTCTTTGACATACCAAAGTGAAAACACCAAATTGAAAAAGTGACCAGCAACCGAGTCCTAGTCCCAGCTGACAATGTCTGCTCTTCAGCAGGAGCATCTCTACGATCAAGATAAATGAGAATGGTATCACCACGTTGAAATGTTAACTCTTCCTCAATAGCAATATTAGCCTCCGACAGATCCGTGTCTGCTTTCAAAAGCGTTTCAATTCCCTGTTCAATCGCATAATAATCAACTCTCGCCATCAACGACCTCCCTTCCCTTCCCTGATGGCTCTATCAACAGCAGCTTTGATGACACCGAGCGCCAAGGTTTCAGCCACGGCTTTTGTTGGGATCAATGGTCGCGCCGGGATACCAGGGTGTGAGACTTTTTTACGGAAGACATCTCCTTCTGGTGTCTTGAATTTTAGAAACGTCTTGTTGGTTGGTTCAATCGTAAATGGCTTGGTACCAAAGTGATGGATTTCAGAAAGCTGATGTCTTGTACCAACCCAGACCTGCCCGGCACCACGACGTACCACAAAAGACGACGAAAGTTGTGACCGAAAAGTAGATTGAAAACTTCTGGAACTTGTTCTGGACTTGCCTTCTGATATAGTCGTTGCAGCCATGGCTTCATGGAGCTTAGTAAGACCACCTTTCTTTAGATTGTCATTGATCCACTTCAGGTGTCTATTTCCAATCGCAGATAATAGAACCCCTGGCTCAACTGCCTTTCCTAAGCGTCGTAATTCCCTGATCGCTTGTTTCGTATTGACCTTTATGGAAAACCCCAAGCTCATTTCAAATCCCTATCACTGAGGATATCATCGATCTTGTCCTTATCAATGACATGGTCAAGATCGCTTCCTTCATGGAATGTCGGTTGGTAAGCACTGACGTTACTCCTTACCTCAGCAACATCCGTCCGTGATCCGATCAAGTCCCCAGCCGAATTGACAAGGAGTGTCTTCCCTGTGGCAACCGCATCAAGAGTTTCCCTGGCTTCCTTGAAACGGTCGGTCCATCCACTATCTTTCAGCATGTCACGCGTCATTATCCGACGTGAGAGGATACGATACATTGCCAGGTCGTCGGCGATCGCCTCAAGAAGTGGAACCACCCCCGGGACCGGAACCGCATATAACCGTGATATTCTTGCGTTGATCTCTGACTCGGCCGGAATGGCAAATGCAGTCAGAATTTGAGCACTGGTCAATGTGCTGTCAGATCCAACCTCTGGTAAGATATCATAAAGACGATCAACAGATGTATACGCCAATGCTGGCATTGATTACCACCCTTCCTTTGTCAGAGGATTCATCTTTTCCCTCATCCTATAGACAAGTTCAGCAGATGCCTCGTTCACGTCGGCAAATCGTGCAACAACAGGACCGCCACTGAAAGGTGTTCCATTCATTACGTCATCCCCAACCCCGTCGCGGCCAGCAGCGAGGTTGAACGCCACATCAATACCTTGTCCGAGCTGACGCAATGCTTCCGTGTAATATTCAAGACCATCGACAAAGGCATACTTCTTTTTACCAAGAAAATTATTTCTGTACAGGTCTATGACTTCCTCAGCGCGTTTACGCATGGAATCCGTGATTCGACCACCATTAAGCTGGTGCTCATACATGTTCATGAGCATATTGTCTCGCATGATGAAGTGCTTTTGTAACAGACGATCTGGGTACGCTTTCTTATCAAGTTCAAGCAATGGAGTGTTCCGAAGGAACCGAGCCCGACGAGTCACTTCATTAAGATATCCAACATGTGCAATATGGACATCCGGAAGGATCAGAACATCTCCAGGTCCCTTGTTGAGACCACGCTCGGGATGTTCGTGAATTTTCCCAATGTAGCGAATCTCCTTTCCTTTGACTGGTCCACGTGTGAAAAGACGAACCGGAAGGTCAGGCTTCCATGACGTGTCGACGGTGAAGTGGTGTTGACGAATAGACCATCCATCCCAGATACACTTCCGATAATATTTAGTCAAAAATTCCCCACCGAGAAGCTTCTCATCTGTATCGATCCATAGAACCAGATCCATGGAACACTTATCCAAAGATTCGTTCCTCGGAACTTCAAATCCAACCACCGTCGGGTTGCTGGCATTTTCTACGAATCTCACACCAACGCTTTCAGCCATGGATCTTGCCAAGGGAGACAGTCCTGTATCTGCAAGAACGATTTCATCCACTATCCACTTTATGGAGTTGAGACACCATAGCAAAGTGTCCTCACAGTTTGGACCTGCGATGATACTTGCAGACGTTGTCAATCGTGGACGTTGAAGCCAAAGCTTCCGATCCCAATCAATCCGACCGACAGGTTCTTGATCTGCACGATAGTTTATGATATGGAATCCCAACATATCCCCGGTCTTGCTGTTCGGGAACATGGAAACTGCGAAGAGATTCATCTCATGTTTCTTCCCAAACATATCCTGGAGATCGTGGACATCAAATTCCCAAAGGTGGTTTCTGAATTTTTCCCAATTAGACGTTCCATATTCCGATGGCCCATAGGGAACAGTGACGATCACGATTCCACCAGGCTTCACCATTTTTTCAACCGCTTCGATTGTCTTGTACGGATCGATGCAATGCTCAAGGACTTCAGATAAAATTACGCAATCGAATGGAACACGATCACCAAGATCAACGTCGTGAGATCCTTGAACAAACTCAAGATCCTCCGGATGATTTGCATGTTCTTTGGTGAAGATCCGTGCCCACTTTATAGCCCCTGGATCAATGTCAACACCAGTCCACTTTCGCCCAAGCTGATTGTGAAGATAGATCGAAGACCATCCATGACCACAACCAAACTCCAGAATGTTTTCCAATTCTGGATGATCGGTCAGGTACTTGACCAAGATGTGGAACCGCTTTTCACTTGTTGTCTTGAAATCATGCTCCTCAACAGGAATACCGCTCAATCGGGTGTCCGTGTTCTCCCCACCTTTACGATAGTGCTCCTCAAATATATCGCGAGACTTTATGAATGCGTACTCCTCACTGATCTTATGACGGAGACGTTTAGCTGATGGACTGGTCTGACCCTTGAGCGCTTTCTTCGCTGCGAATATGTCACTCCTCCAATAGAAGTGATGAGCCAACCGAACTGGATCATCATTTAATTCTTCAATCATACGATCAAACTTTTTTGTCCAGTCTTTAGCGACACCATCCCATCCAAGCTTTCTAGCTTTCCTTTGACCAGCCTCGCTGGCTGCATCATAAAGTTTATCATCGTGCATGTAGGAAATGATCGCGTCAACAAACTTCTCCTGGTATTCCTCCGAACTAGGATCTCCTTCAAGAAGGATGC
>JAHCSE010000033.1 GCA_018609195.1 Patescibacteria group bacterium | reverse complement strand
GCCGATGATCAGTGGTATCCCCGGCACCGGCTTGAGATCGTCCCGCGCGACGTGGAGGGAGTCGTTGAATTCGGGGTAGATCGGCTTGCCTTCGCGGGAATAGCCGAACTCGTTGCGGATGAAGCGGCGGATCCACCAATCCGACTTGCCCCTGGCGAGGTTGTCGTAGAAATTCGCCTCCAGATTGTCGAGGTTCTCGGCCTTGGCCGAGAAGCCCGAGGGCTGGCGGAAGAAGGCGAAGTCTTCCGGCGGGTTGTCGATGCAGGGACCGTAGAGCCAGTTCTCGTCGTCGGGCGCGTTGAAGTCCATATCGACGAAGGGATGGGCACAGCCGCCGTGGGCCTTCGGCGGATAGCGGGGGATCCGTCCGGAGACGTATTCGAGGACCTCGGGCAACATGCGGTCGGCCTCGCTTATGTTGGCCGACGAGCCTTCCCAGCCGCGCATGACGTCCTCGATGCGGTTATCGCCCAGGGCGATGAAGCGGTATTCGATGTCGAACTTGATGCCGGTGCCGGGCAACTGTCCCCTGAGGTGGTGCGACATCGGCGGCTCGCCGTTCCACTTGCCCGACGCCTTGGGGATCCAGTTGAACCAGGACGGGATCACGGTCTGCTCCAAGTTGCGGTAGGTGTCGCGGATGACGGCGTGCTTCCAGTAACGGAAGCCGTCGATCGGCGAGGGCGGCTGCAGGCGGATGCGCAACAGCGGGCGGAGCAGGCAGGCCGAGGTCTTGCCCGAGCCGAACGGCCCCATGATGGCGTTGAGGAAGGACATCGAGGCCATGAAGCGGGCGGCGACCGGGCCCGGCGGCTTGTAGCGGATCGAGAAGCCGGTCATGGTCAGGTACCAGGCATCGGGGATCGGGGTTCGGTTTCTTGTCCCTGATCCCTGATCCCTGATCCCTGGCCTTCCGGCCATTCGTTCCATTCGCGCCCGTCGAGGAGCCGGCCGGCGGCCTTCTTGCCCATGAGGCTCATCAAAATGCCGTCATCGAAGCGATGGGTTGCCGCCCGAGGGTGCGAGCAACGGACGCCTTGCCCCCAGGCACCCCATTGTTTGAAGAAGAACGGCACACCCGCCGCCCGGCACTGATCACGCACCGAGCGCGCCCAGTCAGGGTGCATCGGCCGGGCGTGGGGGCCACTCTCGCCGCCAATGATGATCTGGTCGAGACGGGGGTAAAGACCTTTCGATGACTCGCTGTTCTCATCACCCTCTAAGCCAGAATACCATTCGCCGCCGTCGCGCTTCATGACGTAATTGCCGGACAGGGCGTCGAAGGCATCTGAAAATACACTCCCCCGGGTCCGGTGTTTGGCGTTGATCACTCGAAAGTCCGCCGGACTAAGTGCCGGTTCGTGGGAGACCCACCGCACCGCCGCCGACGTGTCCAGGAGAAGCGGTATCCGCTCGTCAGCCGACTTCTGATCCTCTACCGACGTGCCCGCCCAGACGTTCGGCAGGGGCCAGCATCGCCGGTCAAAGCCGACCGTCTCGCCGTTCGCATCATGCCGCGTTTGCCAGCCATATTTGCGATCCGACGCCACCACCAATATCGCGACACGCCGTTCACATGCGCCCAAGTAATCTCGCATCCGCTCGGGGCGTTTGGTCAGTTCGATGAAGACGTGTTGCGGACATAGGGCCTCGATGGCCTTGATCCTGTCGATCCAGTGGTCCGGCACCCAGGCGCCGTACATATCCGTCATCGAACAAACGAAGATGGTGCG
>JAHCSE010000032.1 GCA_018609195.1 Patescibacteria group bacterium | reverse complement strand
TTAAGTTTCTTTATTTTTATTAATCAAAAAATTCGCCGGCCAATTCCTGCCCTTCCTCCAATTGCCTTATTTTCAATCATTGGATTTTTAATTACCTTAATTATTTGATACACTAAAATAATCTTTTTGGATTAATGATAGAACTTACCCAAAAAAAGTGTAAACCCTGCGAAGGATATGAGAAACCAATGGAAGCAGAAGATATTAAGAAGTATATTTCCCAAGTAAACGATTGGGAAGTTGTTGAAAATCGTAAGATTAAAAAGGAGTTCCGGTTTAAAGATTTTCAAGAAACAATGAATTTTGTAAATAGGGTGGCTGAACTTTCAGAAAGTGAAAATCACCACCCCAATATCTATATTTTTTACAATCGGGTAAGATTTGAACTCTCAACTCATGTAATTCACGGGCTTTCAGAAAACGATTTTATTATGGCAGCAAAGATTGATGAACTAATAGTATTGCCCTCATAGTTTAATGGATAGAACACCCCAGCACCAGAGCGAAGCTCGGTGCGGGGTAAATAGTCCTCCTTGCCCCGCACTTTACGCGCCCATAGTTTAATGGATAAAACGTTGGCCTCCGGAGCCAAAGATTACTGGTTCGACTCCAGTTGGGCGCACAGTAATAGTGCGGGGCGGAGCCTAGAATATAGGTTCGATTCCTGTTGAGGGCACAAATAAAAAGTGCGGGGTGAAATTCCCATCAGAGACAATGTGGATATAATGGGGATAAAAAAACTTGCCTTCCTAGATTTCAGTTAGAATTCAAACAATAGTAGCAAAAATTGGCGGCTTGACAGGAATTTTTAGTAAATTTAAGATTAAACCTGAGGGGGTAAGAGGTATTCCTCAACGGACAGGTGGAACTTAATGAAGGAAGTCAAAGCAGCTGCCTGGTAAATGTCCAAACCAGTCAAAAAGATAGGACTAAGTTCGTTAAGACCGCTCCCCCTCATAAATAGGCAAGTGGGAACACTTGCTTATTTATTTATAAAATTTGTTATAATACAAACATGGCTTTCAAGATTGCTGTTTCTGGAGCTGCTCAGGTTAGTCACTGTACAAAAAATGCTGCGAAGGCAGCCAAAGAAGTTGGCAAAGAAATTGCCCGCCAAAAATGCATTTTAGTTACTGGAGCAACGACTGGCATTCCCGATTTAGCTGCGAAAGGAACAAAAGAGGCTGGCGGTTTTAGTATCGGTTTCTCACCCGCTGCGTCTGAAGCCGCTCATTTAAAAACCTATAAACTCCCAGTTGATTTTTATGATATTTTGGTCTACACTGGCTTTAACTATTCTGGTCGAAACCTTTTAATGACTAATGCTGCGGATGGAGTAATTATTATTTGTGGAAGAATGGGCACGCTTAATGAATTTACTATTGCCTTTGAAGATCAAAAGCCAATTGGAGTTTTGGAAGGCTCGGGGGGTACAGCTGATAAAATAAGAATTATTGCAACCGGCCCCTTCCGAGGAGTAAGGAAGATTATTTATGAAAGAGATCCAAAGAAATTAGTCAAAAAATTAATTGCTCTTATTAAAAAAGAAAAGAAAAAGCATAGGACCCGTGGTCGAAGGGTCAAAAAACCTTAATTTTTAAAAATATGGCAGAAGAAATTGAAGGTCAATTAATAGGAAAAGTTGCCCACTATTTCTCAAAAATAGGAGTAGCAGTTATTGAATTATCCAATACTTTAAAAGTAGGGGATACTATTCGCATAATTGGAGGAGAAACTGATTTTACTCAGGCGGTTGACTCAATGGAAATTGAGCACCAAAAAGTCAAAGAGGCGAAAGCCGGAGAATCTGCTGGCTTGAAAATAGATCAAAAAGTAAAAGAAGGCTACTCTGTGTATAAAGTATAAAAGGCGACACTAATTCACGAATTGACACCAATGACACGAATTATTAGTGAAATTGGTGTTGTATTAGTATATTAGTGTCGAGTTTATGGAGTTTTTAGACAACCCCCAAATTCGAATTCTTTTCCAGCTTATTTTGGCTATTCTTTTGGGAGGATTGGTTGGTTTGGAAAGAGAATATAAAAGAAAAGAAGCTGGATTGAGAACTTATACGCTTATCTGTCTGGGGGCTGCTTTATTTACTATAATTTCTCTTGAAGCTTTTAATGTTTATCTTGGAAAACCAGGAGTAAGCTTTGATCCTTCCCGCGTAGTTAGTCAGATAGCTTTAGGAATTGGTTTCATTGGGGCAGGTTTAATTATTTTCCGAGGGTTTCATATTGAAGGACTGACCACAGCAGCTGGTTTGTGGGTGGTAGCAGCAATTGGAGTGGCAGTAGGTACTCGGCTTTATTTCCCAGCCATTTTTGCTTCTTTTTTAGTAGTGTTAATTTTGGCTGGTCTGAGTTTGGTGGAGGCGAAGTTTTTGAGTAAAGGCAAAGGAGGAAAATGAGGAGATAACCAGGGTTAAAATTTCTTTTTAGCTATGAAATTTATTGCTGATTTTCATTTACATTCCAAGTATTCCAGAGCCACTTCAAAAGATATGGAATTGGAGAATTTAGATAAATGGGCAAGGATTAAGGGGATAAAGGTTTTAGGAACAGGAGACTTCACCCACCCTGAGTGGTTTAAAAATTTAAAAGAAAAACTGGAACTGGCTGAGTCCGGTTTATTTAAATTAAAAAATTCTAGCTCGAAAACGAGGTTTATTTTAACAGTAGAGGTTAGTTGTATTTATTCAAAAAAAAATAAAGTACGAAGAATTCATATTTTAATTTTCGCCCCCTCTTTTGAGGTAGTTGAAAAAATTAATGCACATCTTGGCTGGATTGGTAATTTGAAGGCTGACGGTAGACCAATCTTAGGACTTGATGCGAAAGAATTAGCTAAGATTGTTTTAAACGCTTCGGAAAATTGCCTGGTTGTTCCTGCACATTGCCTTCTTCCAGGCACAATCATTCATTGTAAAGCCGATCTCACGCGACAAATCGAAGATATCAAAGAAGGTGATTTGGTTTATACCCATCGCAATCGATGGCAAAAAGTTACGCAGATCTATAAAAGACCGTACAAAGGAAAAGTATATAAAATTCAACCTTATTATTTTAGGGAAGGACTTACAACAACACCTGAACACCCTTTTTATGTACTCAAAACGCAAAAACATCACCGTCAAAGGATGAGTGGGTTTTGTCATCCTGGATGTTCCGGGAAAAGACATTGTTGCAAAAAGCATCTCCCCACACAGGAGAATTTTACTCCTCAGTGGATCTTAGCTCAAAACCTTGAGAAGGGTGATGTGCTTCTTTATCCGCGATTTCGATATATACAAAATGTAGAATATATCAATTTGCAAGATTTCCTTTCGTCTCCCTTTTTGTTAAGCGAATCCGTACCGGGAGGAAATACATCTTTTAATGAAAGTCTACCCTTTTCTTCGACGCAGTTCTCATTGGAATCTTCTGGAAGCGTAATCACAATGAGAGGTACGCGCACAAAAACATTTCCGTCAATGATCTCGGTTTCCCAATCTTTTTGCAGGCTTATTGGATATTTTCTTGCTGAAGGTTCTGTGGGGAGAGATCTAATTTCGTTTACCTTCGCCAAACATGAAAAAGAATATCTTGGTGATGTACGAAATTTAATGATGAACATATTCTCGCTTGAACCGAGTAAAGAGCGTGTAAAAAAAGGTAGTATTGAGATAATCTACTATTCAAAAATCCTTAAAGAATTTTTTTCCTCCCTGTGCTATCAATTAAACAGTGAGGAACACCGCGCATTTACAAAAGCACTGCCCCTATGGATGCTCACACTCCCCAAAGAAAAGCAGGTAGAGATTGTACGTGGATGGTGGAGAGGTGATTTAGGCTATACTTCATCAAGAACATTGATGAACCAAATGAAGATTATTTTCTTACGTTTGGGTATTATTCCCTCAATTTATGTCGATAGAGTTAAAAGCTATGAATCGCGAGGAAATCATTTTATAGAAGGCCGTAAAATAAATGCGAAACACGATATTTTTATAATGAATCGGCTATCATTCTTTGAAGATCGATATCATTTACTTGCTGAACCAGAATTTCAAAAGTTTGTTTCTAAAACCCCAATCCGGCATGGCTGGGTTGATGATGATTGTATTTATCTTCCGATTCGAGATATTACGATACAGAATTATAAAGGAGAAGTTTATAATTTAGAAGTGGAAAATGATAACTCCTATATTTCAGAGTTTGCAACTGTCCATAATTGCTGGACGCCCTGGTTTAGTGTTTTTGGTTCAAGATCTGGATTCGATTCTCTTGAAGAGTGTTTCGACGAGTATACAAAATATATCTATGCGGGGGAAACGGGTTTGTCGTCGGACCCTGCAATGAATTGGCGACTTTCGGCCCTAGATAAAATTACTTTAATAAGTAACTCAGACGCTCACAGTCTTCCGAAACTAGGCAGGGAGGCAAATGTGTTTGATACAGAGGTGAGTTATCCCGCAATCGCAGATGCTATCAAGAAAAAAGATCCTTCCAGATTCCTCTATACCATTGAATTTTTTCCTCAGGAAGGAAAATATCATTATGATGGTCACAGGTTGTGCCAAATCAGTTTATCTCCAAAAGAATCAAAAAAATATAATAATATCTGCCCAAATTGCGGAAGACCCTTGACTATTGGAGTTTTAAATCGAGTAGAAGAATTAGCTGACAGGCCAGAAGGCTTTACACCAAAAAATGCTATCCCCTTTAAAAACCTAATTCCTTTAGAAGAGATTATTGCAGAAGCTTTAGGAACTCTACCCGGTACCAAACAAGGTCAAGAGGAATATAAAAATTTAATTGAGAAATTTGGAAGTGAATTTGGAGTTCTTCTTGATACTCCCCTCAATAATTTGGAAAATACTACTTTACCAGAAATTGCTGAGGGAATTTTAAGAGTGAGAGAAGGAAAAGTACATATTGAACCTGGCTACGATGGAGTGTTTGGGAAAATAAGTATTTTCACTCAAGATGAGGAGAAAATTTTATCAAGACAAAAAACACTATTTTAAATAGATATGATTGAAGAATACCATTACGGTTTAATCACCATTGACGGTAAAACTTATAACCATGATGTTGAGGTGAGATGGAATGATGCCGCCTCCGGTATCACCAGAGGCGAGCCTCGCCCTATTGGGCGGGAAATTTTGAAATGGTGGAGAGGAGAAAGCCATGTCATTGATACTGAAGATGTGAAAAGGGCAATTGATCAAAATCCAGACACCATCATTATTGGTACTGGAGAATCAGGAAACGCCAAAGTTACTGAAGCGGCAAAAGAAGAAATAAAATCAAAAGGGATTGAATTGATAATTGATTTGACTGAACAAGCCACTAAGACCTTTAACATAATCGATGAAGAATCGGAAGAAGAAGAAGGAGAGCAAAGAAAAGTAATAGGTCTTTTTCATATAACGTGTTAAGAGCGATTTTTTACACTTGACTTGCGAATTAGTTTTTACTAAGATGTGTTTAGACCAATAAGTCGAAGTAGCTTAAAGCAAGTCTTCTTAGTTTTTAAGCTTTAAAAATTAGCGAGGGCCCAAGTTAAGTAGAACGACTTAGAAGTCATCCTTCGGCAGGCTCAGGATGATACTGAGTTTATCGAAGGTATCAAAAGGTCGCTTTTAAGTTTTAAACAATTCGTTAAATCTATGGCCTTCAAAAAATTTGAGAGAAAACCCGGTGGGGATTTCCCTCGCCAAATGTTTCAGGGTGATTGGACTTGTGCAGATTGCGGAACAAAGATAACCGAGCTTCCTTTTCAACCCTCTGCTGATAGACCGATTTATTGCCGAGATTGTCATGCAAAACGAAGATCTCAATTTCGTAGATAAACTAAAAGCCCGCGCTAAGCGCGGGCTTTTAGTTTAGCCCCCCCCGATTGCTATAAAGAAAAAATAATTAAGCTTTTGGAACCCAGCTAATAAAGTTTTCGTTTATTTCAAATTTCCCGTCCAGAAATTTTTCAATTACCCAGATGTTGGTTTTACAGTGATTGGTGATTTCGGAAACGGTAACCTGATTTTTACTCTCCGTTAGGGCCATATAAGGTAAAATTTGGTCAGCTAAATGTTTATCTAAACAGGCTTCAGATTTTTGTTCCTTTAATAACTCTAAAGCAGC
Source organism: Patescibacteria group bacterium (assembly GCA_018609195.1). Taxonomy (GTDB): domain Bacteria; phylum Patescibacteriota; class Minisyncoccia; order Minisyncoccales; family RBG-13-36-15; genus JAHCSE01. The sequence continues at coordinate 926 of JAHCSE010000032.1, read as the reverse complement.
TTCCTTTCCGACGTCTTCTGCCCTTTTTTCTAATTTTCCTAAATTGTCAGTTCCAATTACGGTATTTTCAAATTCAGCAATGAGAGAAATTTGGCTTCCTGGACAAGAGGTTTTATAATATTCGATTTTTTCTTCAAGGGGTAATTTCAATTTTCCTAAAACTTCTCTTACTCCTGCCATTTGCCTTTCAGCAACTTTTTTATCTCTTAAAAATTCTGAAGCTCCAGAAATAATAGTAATTTGATTTAATTTCCCTCTTTCCGTTAAATTGATTGGTTTTAATTTGGAGGGAGAAACAACAATTTCAACATTTGTTCCTCCTTCTGGATAATATCCTCTCTGGATTATATTAATATCGAATTTTCCGCCCATTTTTTCCAGAATTTTTAAAAATACATAGCGAAAATGGTCAATGGTTGGAGAAAAGAAGGTATCAGTCGCTCCTCCATCAAAAGAAATTTTTATTGGTTCACGGGAAAGTAAAGCTGGTAAAAGCAGAGTTTGTAAAACCAAAGTGATACTTCCTGCAGTTGCAATTTTCACATGAAGATCTTTAGCTTGAATATCTTCAGGATAAAATTTAATTTCTTCTGATCCAAGATAATCTCCTTCTAATTCCCCGTTACAAAGTTTAGCTAAGGCCTGTATTCCTAAAAGGTGTTGGAGTGCAAGACCTGATTTCGGCCTATTTTTTCGAATATGAAAAACTCGGCAAGGTTTTTTAGTTACCGCCGATAAAGCTACAGCGGTGCGTAATATTTGACCGCCACTTTCAAGATATCCTCCATCAACCTCAATCATTATTTTATTCTACTTTAAATCTTGATAAAATAAAAAACGATGAAAAGGCAGAAAGGAAAACTTTATATCGGAACTTCAGGTTGGGTTTATAGCCATTGGCAAAGGATTTTTTATCCTGAAGATTT
>JAHCSE010000031.1 GCA_018609195.1 Patescibacteria group bacterium | reverse complement strand
CGGCGCCGCTCTACTATTTTTTCTTCGATCTTCTCAATTCTTCCCAATAATTATCATTTTCAACTTCTTTTTTCTTTTTTGATTTTTCTCTCAATCTTTCTTGCCACAAAGCTATTCTATTTTCTATTTTTAAAGTGAAAAGTCTGGTTTTGGAAAGTAATTTGTGCAAAATAAATTCAGAGGAAAAGGATTTAAAGGGACCAAAAGCTCTTACTTTATTTTTTAATCTTAAAACCAGATTTTCTTGCGGTCTCTCAATTTCTAATGGGAGTTCTCTTAAAGCTGGAATTTTCCGAGCCAAAATAATTCCTATCCCCAAAAGGCTCCCGAGAAAAACTATTGTAGCAATAAGTACCATTTTAGACGCGATATCAATTACGAATTACATAAGTAATTTTTCGAGAAGAGGAAATTTGCTGTAGGGCTGGTTGAATTTATGTGAACCCATATGACCTTCTCCATGACGAATAATAAGTGTTCCCCCTAAATGTTGAAATATATAATAACCTTCTTTGTCGTTGCATTTCCATGGGTCATTGTCAGAATTTATGAAATAAATATCTCTTACATTTTGCTTGATTTTTTCCCAATTGTACTCTTTTTGCAGAATTGGCTCTGATTCTGGAAGTCCACGCAGCGGTCTCGCATAACCTGCAACGAGAACGGCTCTATGAATCTTTGTGTTAATATTTTCCAGGACACTCAATGTTAAAGGGCAGCCTGCAGAATGGCCAACGATTGTAGTCTCTTCATTAAATTTTCCATTCTCAAGAATAAAAGGTAATTGAACTTTGAGTTCGGGGATGCCATGATTCGGTTCAGGAAGTTGTGGAACCCACACCTCATATCCTTGATTTTCAAGAAACTTCCCTATACTTGGATACCAAAAAGAACTTGGAGTTTCTGAACTACCATGGAATATTATTGCATTTCTCATGTGATTCGTGTTGCGTTATTATATTTCGTATCTCGTAAATCTTCTTATAATAATATTTTCTCCAGTTTTTGCGATATATTCATCAATTAAATCTTTTATACTCTTTGTTTCATCTCTTATCCAGGGTTGGGAAAGAAGTGAGATTTCTTCTTTATATTTGTCCAATTTTCCCTCTACAATTTCATTGGTTATTTTTTGTGGTTTTTCAGAATCTTTGAGTTGTTCTTGATATATTTTTCTTTCTCCAGCTAAAAACTTCTCTGGAACTTCCTCTTTTTTTAAAAAGAGCGGGTTCATTGCAGCAATCTGCATGCATATCTCGTGGGCTAGTTTTTGAAACTCTTCTGATTTTGCTACAAAATCTGATTCACAAGAAATTTGTAACAAAGCCCCAATTTTTTTATTAGGATGGATATAACTTTCAATAACTCCTTCTTTAGCTTCCCGCTCTGCTTTTTTCCCAGCTACCTCTCTTCCCCACTTCCTTAAGATTTCTTTTGCTTTTCCTAAATCTCCTGAGCTTTCCTCAAGAGCTTTTCTGCATTCAGCTAAAGATATTCCTGTCTCCATTCTTAGTTTTTTTATTTGATCAATTGATACCATTTTTTATTTTCTTGCTTTTAATATAACTTCTTTTACTTTTTCCAATATATATTTTACTGAAGAAATGGCATCATCATTAGCAGGGATTGGGTAATCTGCTAGAGTGGGATCGCAATTTGTATCTGCGATAGCGATTACTTTTACTCTCTTTTGCCTTGCCTCTTTTACTGCGATTTCATCTTTTTTTAAGTCTACAACAAAAATAGTGTCAGGCAGGCGCTCTAAATTTTTAATTCCTCCAAATTTTAATTTGAGCTCTTTTAATTCTTTCTCCATTCCCATTCTTTCTTTTTTTGTATATTTTTTCATCTCTTCGGAATCTGAAATTTTTTGCTCCAATTCCTTCAAATAATCCACTCTCTTTTTCATTACTTCAAAATTAGTAAGAGTTCCTCCCAGCCACCGTTCTGCTACATAGGGTAAGTTCAGAGTTTCCCCCGTTTCTTTTATTAAATTTTTAACTTGGATTTTTGTTCCGACCAAAAGCAAAACTTTCCCCTCAGCAGTTAGTTCTTGAATAAATTTTAAAGCTTTCTCAAGCTGCTCCTTTGTTTTTTCAAGATTAATAATGTGAACTGTATTTCTCACTCCAAACACATAAGGTGCCATTTTAGGATGAAGCTTTGAAGTTCGATGGCCAAATTGAAGTCCTGCCTGAGCCATCTTTTCAGGATTAATATTGAATTCGTTTTTTTTCGCTACTTTTGGTAACTTCTCTTCAGTTTTTTCCATTAAAGATAATATAACATTTTTTTTTCCTCTTAGCAAGAATGATTGAGTGTGTTATAATTTTATAAAATGGTTGATTTAATTTCAAAATTACCAAAAATTGGCAGATTGAGACCCGACATGGCAGGAGCCATTATGCTTCCTCTTTCCCAAGTTCCTCTGGCGAAAGTTTCAGATACTATTTCAGATGTAGTAAAAACACTTTTAAAAAATATCAAGGAACTTGAAACAATTAATTACATCTATGTTATTGATAAGGAGGGAAAATTGAAAGGGGTAATTTCTATCAAAGAGATTTTCGCAATCGACAAAGAGAATCTCGTTGTTGATATCATGAAAAAAGAATTAGTGAGAGCCAGACCCCGGACTGATCAAGAAAGAGTGGCCTTTTTAGCTTTAAAACATAATTTAAAAGCAATTCCAGTAGTAGATAAAACTGAGAAACTTTTGGGAGTAATTTCTTCAGACATTATTTTAAATACTTTACACAAAGAGGCCACGGAAGATATTTTGAGATTAGCTGGTGTTCAAGACAGATTCGCTATTGATATGACCAAAATGTCTACGGGTGCCTTAGTGAAAGCAAGAATTCCCTGGCTGTTGGTGGGATTAGCAGGAGGTATTTTAGCTGCCAGGATCTTAGGATTTTTTGAAGCCACTTTAGAAACCCAAATTATTTTAGTTTTTTTCATTCCGGTGATGCTCTACCTTTCAAGTGCTGTGGCCATTCAGAGCCAGACCATATTTATTAGAAGCTTGACCATTAATCCCGGATTGGCAGTTAAAACCTATTTCTTAAAAGAAATAAAAGTTGGGGGTTCCCTTGCCATAATTTGTGCTATTTTACTGGGCATCTCTTCTTTTTTCTTTAAAGTTTCTCCTCTCATTGGAATTATTTTAGGTTTATCGGTATTTCTTTCCACTACCTTAGTAGTGGCTATCTCCATTTTCATTCCTTGGTTTTTACAGGAATCAAAAAAAGATCCAGCTATTGGAGCAGGACCTTTTATTAATGTCATCAGTGATGTTTCAACTTTAATTATTTATTTTAGTGTAGCTTCCATAATGATCAAATTTTTCCAATTGTAACTCCCCTCTCCTTTTACCTCGGACGGGATTTTCCATTGACAAAACACCATCAACTGAAATATAATAGATAAGTTTAAAACAGTTCTTTTCATCAAAATTCAAAAAAGGAGGGATAAAGATGAAGGTCAGAGTGATTATAAATCCTGCGGCCGGAATGGGGAGAGCGAGAAAAGTAGCAAGAGAGATAATCCGCCTTACAAAAGAGATTACCAGAGAAAAAGAAATACAGTTTGATATTGTTTTTACTTCTCCTGCCGGAGAAAATACGGCAACCAACTTAGCCAGAGAAGCAGTCAAAGAGAATTGTCAGAAAATTATACTAATTGGGGGAGATGGAACTACAAATGAAGTAGTTAATGGAATCGTAGGGAGTGATATTCCTTTAGGAATTATTCCAGCTGGAGTAGGAAATGATTTTGCAAGAGCCTTACATATCCCAAAAGAGACGAAAAGAGCGCTCCATTCTGCCCTTTTTGGTAAAGCAGTTTCTGTTGATTTGGGAAGGCTTAATGAGAAGTTCTTTGTAAATGTAGTGAGCTTTGGTATAGATGCAAAGATTACTCAATTTGCCGCAAATCTGAAAGTAAAGTATCCCTTTTTGCCGCACGAAGGAGTTTATTTGATTGCCCTTTTCAGGGAATTGCTATCCCCTTTGGAGTATTCTGAGATAAAGATTGGTTTGCCAGAAAAATTAATAACGCTTGGTGAAGAAAGCATTTTGCTGGCCATTGCCAACGGTTCCCGATATGGAGGGATGTTTAAAATAGCTCCTGAGGCTGATTTAACCGACGGACTTTTAGATATGTGCTGGGTTAAAAAAATGGGAAGAATGAAAATCTTGATAAATTTTTATAAATTTATTATCGGTACCCATGCTCAACTGAAAGAAGTAATCACGCTAAGAGCTCCTTCACTTACCGTTTCTTCGTCAGAGAAGCTTCCGTGCGAGATGGATGGTGAGATTTTGGAAGCAAGAAAAGAATACACGATTAGTATTGTTCCCAAAGCCCTAAGAGTTATTGTGCCTTAAGACCCTGGAATTTACTAAAAATTTCCAGGGCTTTTATTTGAAAACGAAAATGCCTCTGAGTATACGAGACCCAGAGGCCAGGGTGAGAAAACAGATATCCTACTTGGATAACTGTAGCGGGGGAAAATCATATTTCCGTCCGCAACCTATACAGAAGTATTCCTTCGTGGTTCTGATAATCTCCTTGACAACGTCACCTAGACAGACCGCGCACGTTCCTACTACTGCATTCTCTTTTGTCTTTCCTTCCACGCTTTTTTCCCTCCTTACAACAGATGAAAATGTGCTTCTAATGGACACTTCATAATATTACATCTTTAACTCTTTGTCAATAGAAACAAAAAAGCTCCCGTAGGAACTCTGAAAGATTTGGAGAGGGCAGGCTGAAAAGAAGCAGACAGGTTCTCCTTCACCGCAGCGATTGATTGTCAAGCAAGGCTACGAGTGGAGTAAACAGGAGTTTTTTCCAGCCTGCCCTCATACGTTATAAAGAGCTAATTAGCATTATAGTCCTTCAAAAGCTTTAGTCAAGAGGATTACTGAGACCTCTCTGCGCGATCTTTTTGGCGTTAACCATTAATGCGGGATTTATAATAATGAATTAAGTTTATCAATTAAAACTTGTTTGGGGCGTAATCCAACTGCTCTTTCTATTGGCTTCCCCTCTTTAAAGATGATAAGGGTTGGGGTTGCCGGAATTCCATATACTTTGGCAGCTTCAGGATTTTCAAATATATTCAGCTTTCCAACCTGCACCCTACCCTCAAATTCTTTAGCCATCTCTTCAATAATTGGCTCCATCATGAAACAAGGTTTGCATCCTGGTCTCCAAAAATCAACCAGAACCACTTTCTCACTTTTTAAAACTTCTTTTTCAAAATTTTGATCGTTTAATTCCAGCATCTTTTCTATCTTACCAAAAAATCGCCAAAAAGGCGATTTTTTTGCGGCTCGCTTTAGCAGACGATTTGTAAACCGGTCACTTTGTTCCTTGTAATTGCTTCGCAATTAAAAAAAGCTTCCTTCAATGATATGGGTTTCCGGTATAGCATCTACAACAGTTTCCTCGGTGATAACCACCTTGGTATAGGATGGATATTCATTATCTGATGTATACTCGAGCGTCCAAATACCTCCTTCGTTTTTTTTCATAACTCCAGTTGAAAGGAACTGGAGGGGGCTGGGTTGAACAAGCCATCCTTCATACACATTTCCTTCTTGTGGCTCTGGCATAGTTGCCATAACTGCGTGATAAAGTTTCCCATCTTTGAAAAGTCTATAGGCAGCGCCAGAAGAATTACTACCATCAACAGCAGTAAGCGGAGCTACTTGCGCATCAGGACTTCCTAAAATCATTTCTAAAATACCGTCTTCCTCCTCTATTATAGTCTCAACTTCTTCCTCTTCCGCAGCTGGCATCTTGACCTCCTCTTTTGGTATCCCCCATTGATACGTAAGGATTAATATACCAACAACGACGGCCAGAACAACTACGATTAAAATGTATTTTAAGTTGGTTTTACCCTCTGTAATGAAAGGCATGTTATTTTATTATACCACCTTCTCTGTAAAATAAAGAGCCCGAGGCAGCCTGCCTCGCCGGCCCGCTTCGCCGAAGTTTCAGCCCGCTTCGACAAGTCGAAGACGAGGCGAGCGAGGCGAGCAAGGCGGGCAACTCTCGGGCGGTTTTTTTAGGACGATATGGTTTAAGGAGGAATCCGAATCGTGATATAATTAATCTAATATTTATAAGTTAAAAACGAGTTTATATGAAATTAAAAAAAGCCAGTCTTTATGTGATGTCGGTCTTTTATATTTTTAATGGCGTGAATCACTTCCTATCAACGGAAGTTTATTTAGCTATCATGCCACCCTACATTCCTTTCCATTTAGAGTTGGTATATCTTTCTGGGGTCATAGAAATATTCCTTGGAATACTTCTTTTGGTAAAAAAATTACGAAAACTGGCATCGTGGGGAATCATACTTTTACTCATAGCAATATTTCCCGCCAACATTTATCATTTAACTTCTGCTGGTACTGGTTTGGGCACACCCCTGTGGGCGTTGTGGGTTAGATTGCCGTTTCAGCCCCTGTTTATTGCGTGGGCCTATTGGCATACTCGAGATTAAAGATTAGTGGCTTAGACCTGCTTTTCAATAACCTCTCGAAAAGTTTTTTTGATTAAATAAAAAGAATTGATATGAAGCCGATTTTTTGGGATGATAAAGAGGGATTATTAATGAACACATGAGAAAAAACATTCGAAAATGAAAAAAAAACTTCTTAAACAAAATAAAAAAAGAAAAAAGGATTATCGAGCGCCTAGCTCCCCTATTCATCGTGCCTGGCATCTTGCTGCCAGATTGAAAAAATACAGTAAAAATAAGGAAAAAAGGAAGTAAGGTATGAGGATTTTCTCAACAGTATATGAAATGATTTTTTATGTAATCAAAAGACTATTTTTCTTGCTTGAATTTTTCTTATTTATAAGATTGACGCTTAAATTTTTGGGGGCGAATCCAAAAACTCCAGCCGTTGAGCTTATTTATCAATACAGCGATATTCTCGTTTCACCTTTTAATTTTATTTTTCCTAATATTTATTGGCCAAGAGGTTACCTCATCGAAACAGCTACCATTTCAGCCATGATAGGCTATGCCATCGCAGTTTTTGTTATCGTCAAATTACTGCGGTTGTTTTCTACGGATTAATTCCCAAAATCAACTATATTTTACCTCTCAGGGAATAAAAATAGCCCAGCCCTGTACCGTACGGTACAGGGCCCAGCGATGGGCTTTTTTAATCCCTTTACGAGACGAAGCTGTTTTGTAAAAACAAAAAAGGAAGATCTCTCAGAACTTCCTTTTTACTTATCTAAATAAAGCCGTGATGCCCTCGAGCTCTTGCAATCAGGTACATTGTTCCTACTACAGGAAGGACAATTATAGATAAAAAAATTAGCAAGATTGCAACAATGATGGCGAGAAAAACCTCGATGATTTTGCCTACCCCGTGGTTAATCGTTCGCATCTCAATCCTTCCTTCCCTGGTTGTAAAGGATGCTAAAAATATTCTACAAAATCCCAGAAAAAAATCAAGCCCGAGGCAACAACTTCTGATAATTTAATCATTGAAGTCTCCTCCGCAGACAGGACATATTTGAAGGTTATGGTCTGGATCTTCGGCGATAGAGCCACAACGCCAGCAGACACCCTCGCTAGATTTCAATTGGGCTTCCACAATGGTAAATCCTGCTCTGTCTTCTCCTAAGACCTTAACTCGTGGATGGGGTCTAATGTCAGTCGGATTATGTGGTAGAATTCTAAGTCTTTTCATTTGGTATCTTCCATTTTCTGTACCTATCGTCTCTTCTTCGTTTGTCAAGGTGCTACACCTCCTTCTTTATGATTTTACATTTTATCAACCCTTAAAAACAAGTCAAGTCCGCCTAAGTTTTTCTTCAAAAATTTTGGCGGGCAAGTCCGAGGTAAAAATTCTCGAGCGGTTTTTGAGTTGAAAATTCAGGGAAAAAGAGTAAAATAAAGGAAATCTGCAGATTCTTATAATTCAAGAATAATGGGAAATCTTTCTTTTTTTAAATTTTCTAAAGAAGACATCTTAAGAGGCCCTGTCGGTAAGAGCCTCTTTCTTCTTTCTCTTCCTCTGGTTAGCTCCAACCTCTTTTTAATAGCCTATCATTTAATTGACACTTTTTGGCTAGGAAGAGTAGGAAGTCAGGCCTTAGCTGCTATTGCCTATGCCCTGCCTGTATCATTTTTGGTAATTGCCACGGGTGGAGGGATTGCAAATGCCGGTGCCATTTTAATTGCTCAACACAAAGGAGCGAAAAATCAAAGAGAAATTGATAAGGCAGCAAATCAAACTTTTATTTTTCTCATTCTGCTCTCTTTCTTTGTAACTTTATTTGGTTTCTTTACTACAATCCCTCTTTTGCGCTTACTTGGAGCTTCTGCAACAATTCTCCCTCTGGCTCAATCCTATCTCCAGACAATATTTTTAGGGATAATTTTGATGTATTGGTTTATAATGGCTCGTAATTTTTTTCGGGGAATTGGAGATAGTGTAAGTGCAATGTGGATTGGCCTGTTTGCTGTTGCTATCAATTTGGTTTTAGATCCTTTTTTAATTTTCGGCTGGAGTATCTTCCCCAGAATGGAAGTCCAAGGAGCAGCGCTATCCACCGTAATTTCTAGAGGTTTAGCTGCCTTGGTGGGAATTATACTTTTATTTAGAGGGAGGATGGGTATTCATATTTCTTTGCAGCATCTCAAGCCAGATTTTTCTTATCTGGGGCGCCTAGCAAAACTGGGTTTTCCCGTTTCAGGAGAAATATCGGCAAGAGCCATAGGAATTATAATTATTCTTCCCATTATTTCTTCCTTTGGAATAGCCACTGTCGCTGCCTACGGAATTGGTGCCCGTTTTTTAACTTTGTTTTTTATGTTTGCCTTAGGTATTTCCCAAGCATTAAACACTATGGTAGCTCAAAACTTAGGAGCCGGGCAATTTTTACGGGCAAGAGAAGTTACTATTAAAGCTATCTTTTCTACTGTTATTCTCTTTTTTATTTTAGGATTAGTAATGTTCTGGCAAGCAGAATTTCTGGCAGGAATTTTCACCAACCAGATCCAAATTCAAAAAATTACTGCCCAGTTTTTACGCATTATAAGTCTTTCTTTGGGATTTTTCGCTATAATGCGAATTTCAGCTGGGGCTTTTCGTGGAGGAGGAGCTACTTTAGCAGCGATGATAATTACCTTTAGTAGCATTTTTATCTTTTTGATTCCTCTAGCAGTTATTTTTTCTAAATTTTGGGGATCTACCGGAATTTGGTGGGCATTTTTTGCCTCCTATGTAGCGGGAGCTGTTTTTGCCATACTTTGGTTCTTCTTTGGAAAATGGCAAAAAAGATTAGTGAAAGAGACAAGATAGATATTATCCACTGCCCCGGCCTCGGACGGGGCTTTTTTAGTTGAAAATCCAGGAAAAAGGTGCAGTTCAAAAACTTGTTCAGTTTTGGTCTCGACATGACTTAATTGATGTCACCTCCAAATTTGGTATAATGATTTTAGCTCTTTAAAAGAATAGAAAGAATAGGAGGATGATTGATGAACGGAACCAACGCTGAATATACCGAATTGAGACGCCGAATTATTGCAAGAGGGTTGCTTGGAAAACAGCCCGTGTACTACGCCTTTAAAATTATTTCAACCTTGGTTTTTCTGGCTCTCGGTTTGGCGATTCTGGTCATGATAGACAATTTTTGGTTACAGCTACTGAATGCGGTATTCCTTGCCTTCGTTTTTGTCCAGATAGGTTTCTTGGGCCACGATGCCGGTCATCGTCAGATTTTCAATATAGTCCGGAGGAACGATTTCCTTGGGCTCTTCGTAAGCTTTTTTCTCGGAATAAGCCGGAGCTGGTGGGTCGATAAACACAATCAACATCATGGTAACCCCAATGACCCGGATCTCGATCCCGATATAAATATTCCTGGTATTGCTTTTACCGAGGAACAGGCAAGTGCCAAGAAGGGATTTCTGCGATTCCTGGGAAAATATCAGGCATACTATTTCATTCCACTGTTGTCTTTGGAGGGTCTGGGTGTCCGGATCGCCAGCGTCCAATTTTTGCTTCGTGGGAAAAATGTAAAATACCCTCTGGTCGAACCGCTTATCATACTTCTCCACCTTTTGGTGTATGCGGGGTTGATATTTTTCTTTATGAGTTTCTGGCAAGGGGTTTTCTTTATCCTTTTGCATCAGGCGGTGTTTGGCACCTACCTTGGCTCGGTTTTTGCTCCTAACCATAAGGGAATGCTGATGCTGGACAAAAATAGCAACCTGGATTTTCTCGAACAGCAGATTCTCACTGCCCGAAACGTCAAGGGTCATCCGCTTACCGACTTTTTGTACGGCGGGCTAAACTATCAAATTGAGCACCACCTGTTTCCGAATATGCCGCGCAACAAACTACGAGAAGCGCAGAAGATTGTCCGAGCCTTCTGTAAGGAGTATTCCATTTCATATTACGAGACCAGCCCCCTTCAATCCTACCGCGAGATTCTCGGCTCTTTACATAAAGTCAGTGCTCCGCTGCGTCAGGAGCTCCCCCAGAAAGCATAACGTCCTATTCTTTCTTAATGAGTAAAACCGCTCCATTTGAGCGGTTTTTTAGTTGAAAATTCAGGAAAAAAAATTGCCCAGCCCTGTACCGTACGGTACAGGGCCCAGCGATGGACGTTTATTTTAACGACATTCTGGGTATACCTCACTTACTACTCACCGATTCGAAATATCCCCGCTTTTAATAAAGACTGTAGTTGCCGTCTTAAAATCCTAAATTTTCCTTAACGAGAATAGCAGTAATTCTTTCGGGCGCAAATTCCTTGTTCACTATAAGAATTTTGTTAACTCCACTGTGTATTCCATATGCTTTCAGAGCTCGTTCATCCTCCAAGGGAAAACTGTATTCGTGAATACGTTTTAGGCCTTCTTCTATGTTTTTCACAATCTTTTGTGTACTAATCACCCAGATGACGTGTTCTGCAGCATAGGCATAGGCAGGAAGCTGGCTTCCAGTTGCAGAGGCAATTAAAAGATGCCCATCTTCCGTAACTGCGTGAACGCTTCCTACTACCCATTCGGGCGCTGCTCCGAGACGTCTCATCTCCGCTCCCTGTGTTTTTTGATCCATAGTATTCAGTTTATTGCGAACTGAGTTGAAGCGCCTCGACTCGTTCACCTCACTTGCAATATTGATTGCCTCAAGAGTCATCGAGGTCATATCCATCACCTCGGAACCCTCGGGAAGCAACTCTAAAACCTTTTTCTTTGCTTCTTCTCCTGTTTCCGCTACCAACACCGAGATACCATTCTTTTTCAATGCTTCTGCTGTTTTTTCAATTGTTGCATCATCGGCAAGCTTACTATATTGTTCATTGATTTGCATAATGTCCTACATCTTTGTGGTGCCGAAGGACCGACCGAATAACACGGGTGGCCATAAACACCAACAAAGAAGAGTTATTTCGTTTTCACAATAATCTCTCGAATGGCACGGAGGCGCCTCGAGAGGTGACTGGCAAATTGCTCAACTCTTTTTTAAAATTTTGATCGTTTAATTCCAGCATATTAATCAAATTAACGACCCCTCGAAATTATAAATATTTCTGGGTATTTTTGTTCGCCCATATATTTAACTTTATCATAAAAAAGCCCAAGGCAATAGTTCGGCAAGTTCACTATAAACAAATCTCGGCCGGGGCTTTTTTAGTTGAAAATTCAGGAAAAAATGAGTAAAATAAAGAAAGATTGAGAAAGCAAATAAAAGATTAAAAAGATAAATAATTGGAATAATGATTGCTCTAATTCTCATTTTTCTTTCCATAGCCGTAATTTTATTCAGCTTAATATTGGCGATAATCATTTTCTATCACTTCAAAAGATTTACTTTACCTGCTGACCCAAATGTGAAAAAAGTTTTAAATATTTTTAAATTTGGAATGATAATCCTTATTCTCCTCAACCTCTTCTTTTTAATTTTGAATCTTTTTTAGACAATGATTACTTTAAGAGAAAATGAAAAAATCTATCTGATTAAAAGGCGCCACCCGCTTATTTTGAGACTGGAACTCCTTCCCGGAGTTTTCATTTTTTTCGTAACCCTGGTTTTAATAGCTATCCTTTTATTTGTGCGTTTACCGTCTTTACCAGAATGGCTAATAAAATTTGCCCCTTCGCTTTTGAAATTTGAAATTCGCGAGCTCTTGTTATTCTCTCTTTCTCTTTTTCTTTTAATTCTTTGGCAAGCCATTTGGTTGGTCATTACCAACTATTATTTAGATTCTTGGATTGTCACCAATAAGAGAACTATTCACACCGAACTCAGAGGTTTATTTAGCCGAATTGTATCGAGTGTTCCTCACGATCGAATTCAAGATATCACAATTGATATTCATGGAATTTTGCCAACAGTCCTTCATTTTGGCGATCTCCATATTCAGACCGCAGGAGAGTTCAGAGAATTTATTTTTCGCCAGATTCCTGATCCTTATAAAACAAAAGAAGTTATTTTTGAGGCCAGAAGAGAACTCCGAAAAGCTCTCAAAAAAGAAGAGGCTTAATAGTTATAATCTCCACTTCCCTAAAATTACTCAGCCCCGCCAAAAACGGGTTTTTAGTTGAAAATTTAGGAAAAAGGGGTCAGAATGACCCCGGGATAAAAGAGTTGGAGGCCAGGGAAGGAACGGGTGTTCTTCACCACGAGATTCCCTTACCGCAGGGGGGGGACTCCTACGGGGGATGCGAAAACCCCGCGTGGTTCTACGGCCTTCCCTGGCCATAATAAGGAACAAAAAAGAGCAGACTTTACAGTAGATATTATAATCCTTCTAAAAATTTTGTCAATAATAACAAAACCCTTTTTATCACGACCATTTTTTAGTTGAAAATTCAGGGGAAGCCTTATTGATCGCCTTTTATTTCGACTTGAATTTTCCCAAAAATAGCGCTATTTTGAAAGTAGAGAATTTATTTATGAAAAAGGAAATTAACACTGATTTGAAAAATAAATTAGGAGACAGGTGGGAAATTTTTAAAAAATTACATAAATTGATTTTATCCCTAAACAAGGATGTCGATTTCCATGTTTTCCCAATTTATATCAGATATTCTTTAGGAGAAAAGAATATCGTTCTTATTTATTTCAGGGGTAAGTTTGTTGCTGACGGTGGTTTTAATATTGGTTTAAATTTAGATAAACATTCAAAAATTAAAAGATTTGTTAAAGCAAAGTATATGAAATACCCGGGTATAACCTATAGTGTAAAAATAAAAAAACTTGGGGATATTACGCCAGATGTTGTTAAGGCGATAAAATCTATAATTTAAATATGAGAAACAAAAAGT
>JAHCSE010000030.1 GCA_018609195.1 Patescibacteria group bacterium | reverse complement strand
TGTAAACGTAATAGTCGAGATGCTGTGCTCTTTTTGGATCCACTGTATTGTCCTCAAAACAAGAACGGCAGGCCCCGTGCCGTTCTGTGAAACTCGCCGTTTACTGCGCGAGCCTGTAACGGAAGCCGCCGAGCTGGACGCCAATACGTCCGGCCACACCGGATGGCAACGCAACCGCGCCGTTTTGGAAGCGCAAACGCACCACGAAGTTTTGCTGCGCGATGAGACGCAGCGGCACGATCGTGTAAATGCGGCCGGCCGCGGTGGAATAGTCGATCTGATTATCGAGCGTGACCGCGGCAACCGTGGTCGCGGCTGACAAAGCAGCGGCACCGGCGAGCCGGGACTGCGGCGGGAACTTCATCAACGGCGCATCGAGCAAGTACTCTTTAGAGCCGATCTCGAACTGCAGATGACCGGCTTTCATGACGGCGTTAACGTCGTTCCAGTTTTGGCCGATGCTCGCCGTGGCCGGTGCGGTACCGGGAGCGGCGGCGGGGAAAAACCAGATCTGCACGTTGGTAATCGCCATGTTGATCGGCACGGGTAAGGCGCCGCCGAGCTCCATGTTGGTATCGTCGAACGACTTGCCGGCACTACCTTCTGGCACGGCGAAGAAATTCAGCGACTGGAAGCCGGCCGCGGGGTACACCTGGAAGTCGTAGATCGGATACCAGAGAACTTCAGGCTGGCCGTCGACGTTGACGTTGTACTGCTCTAACTGTGCTAGAGATGGTGCTCGTAAACCTTGCATTATTAAATCTCCTAGATAAATGTTTGGATGATTTAGAAACTG
The DNA here is from genome assembly GCA_018609195.1 of Patescibacteria group bacterium. Taxonomy (GTDB): domain Bacteria; phylum Patescibacteriota; class Minisyncoccia; order Minisyncoccales; family RBG-13-36-15; genus JAHCSE01. The sequence goes on along the minus strand of JAHCSE010000030.1, from coordinate 13,471 downwards.
GCCCCGGGTTCGGTTGCGGACTAGAGGTCCACGTCCTCGTACTCAGCGCCGGTCGGCCACATGCTCAGGACGTCTTCGCCGGTATCGATGTAGGGCGTGCCGCGTGTGAACTGATTCGACACGTTCATGTCGCCGCTCGGATCAAGGCCCGCGCCGTAATAACCGAGTGCCGGATCCAGGTACTCGCCCATGGGCAGGTACTCACCGAGTGGCAATTGCGGTGCGAATCGCGCTGCAACATCGCGCACGACGTTGTAGCCAACGACCGTCATGGCACCGGCGCCGAGCTGGTTCGCCGTGTTCCTCGGCAAGAACATCGCGCCGACATAGCCGATCGCGATCGCGCCGACCGCTTTGCTGACGTGACGCAAATAACCGGCCTTGAAGTTTTCCGGAATCGGTACGAGGTTCACCAGCAGGTCGTTCAGCACGGCACCGCCACCGCCCACCATGGCCGGCATCACCTGGTTGTCAAAGATGCCTTTCAGGGTCGGCAATCGCGGATTGCTGCGCCTGCGGTAAGAGCAACGTTTTGCCGGACGACGTTTTGAGCTTGTGCGGCGACGGCCACCGCGACGGGTTGCTGCCTGCGCTTTTTTGATGTTGCTACGTGAGGCCGCTTTCTGCGCCGGGCTGCGGCGCGTTTTGCGTTTGCTCGCGGTATTCCGCGACACGATAAGATTTTTCATACCAGGTCTCCATTAACGATCGACGATGCCTCGATCGGTGACCTGATACCGCCCACCCGCGATCATCAGTTGCTTGCCGTCAAAACTTACTACTAAAAGTGGCCGGCTATTCTCTTTGAAGGTGTGGTGAAAACGGAAGATCTCGCCATCGCGCTCCGCGATGTAGTGGATCTCCGGTATTTCACCTAACGCCCAGCCGACGTCGTAGTCGCCGGCAATTTCAACCTCTGTAAATTTTCCAATTTCCCTGCCGACAAATTCACTTAACCGCGCTGCGGCTTCTTGCATCTGTCGGCGCTTTCGACCGGACGGGTTCTTCGCCCGACCGGTCACTATTTTTTTGGGCGTCTCCCGGTCGGTTCCAGGGAGGTGATGCGTGCGCCCCGCGGCAATCTGTTTTTCAACAAGCCGCCACCCTTCGTGGCCTCGCCTTTTTCGTTGAAGCCACAATAGTGCAGCGCCGCTTTGTTGCTGACCGAAGTAAACTCGCCGGTCTTGGTTTTGCCGTTGACGCGATAGCGGTACTTGTAGACCTTCTTCGCGGCGGCCGGATTCGATTTGCCTTTGATCAAGTTGCTTGCCATATCACTCTCGCAGGTACCTGAAGATCATCCACACCACGAAGGCGCCAACGCCCCATTGCGCAAGGTCGATTGCTTTCTCGAAGGAGCCGCGGTTCGCCGCGTCGACTGCAGCGGCCGCCTGTTCGAACGTGAGCTCGGGATCGGCGAGCATCGCGACTTTGATGTCGGCGCTGCGCATGAAACTCCGGCCGGCGCGCACGGCGGCAATGATGGCCGCGGTTAGCCCGATTGCCACGGCAATCGGAATCAACGGCAACGCGCCGAGACCGACCCAGCCTTTGACTGTGTCCCAGGCACCGAGCACGCTCTCGATGCGCTGCTTCATGTCCTCGGCGCGCTGCCGCTCCTGGCCATAGGCGAGCATCAGTTGATTGTCACCGGACCGGCCAATGCGGGCGCCGAAGCCAACGTCTGTGATGCGCTCGTAATAGTCGTTGAAATCCTTCAACGCCTGTTCGAGCCGTGACATTTCCACGCCGGCGCCTGGCGTTACCGCCGGCGTTGCGGCCAGGTATTCATCGCGCGGGATGTAGGTTTGCGTGCTCACCTAGCCGGCCTAGACCGCCTCCAGCGCGCTGATCAGCGCGGCTTTTGGCGGGCGCTTGTCCGGCATGTCAACACCCCACGAATCGCAATACTCAAGCAACTCGGCGCCGGTGTACTCGGACCAGGGCAACTCGTCACCCGGGCAATCTTGGACATCGCCAACCGCCTCGCCGGCGAACGGGTACTTGCACACCGGGCAATGCGTCGGCCGTTTCTTGGCCTCGAACCGGCACTCGTGACCGAGCTGAACACATCGAAATTTCATCGTCTTTTCCTTCCCATCGTTACCAACAACAGCATGCCGCCACCGAGCGCAAGCCAGGGCAGCATCTTGCCGAAGCCGGCACCGATGGCGCCGGTAATGTCCCTGGTTGTCTCTGCGCCAACATCGATCCTGACCGTCGGCGCGTACTCGGCGGTCTGCAGCGGCGGCAGCCCTAGTCGCATGCGCTCCATCTGCGCGTCGAGGATGTCTTTTTGCGTTTTGTACTGCAGCACGGCGCCGCCGACCTCCGTCAGACTGTCAGTAAACGACTCCCACCATCCACCGAGGCCGTTCAATGTTCCCTCGCGGGCCTGGGCAATGTCGGCGCTCTTTTTCGCCCTCGCGTAGAGCTGCGAATGCCAGCGCTTTAGCCAGGTGATGAACTGTTGCCGATGGCGGATCTGCAGGTGCTTCGATGGACGTCGACGCGGCGGCACGAAGACGCGTGCGCGCGGATCCGGTTTCGCCGGGTGTCGCTTGCCACTCAAGCGCAGCGGCCGAGCTGATAACTTCACGCCGGGGCCGAATCGCGAGGTGTTGTAAACGATGTGAACGGCGTCCAGGCCATCGGCACCGCGTCCTGAATCAAACCTGCCTTGGACGTTCATAGTTAGATAACCCTCGCCAAGAGCAGCGTCGCGGGTATACCGACCGCTGCCATTTTCAAAAGATTGCTGTCAGAGACCGCCGCATCGGCGCGTGTCTTTTGCGCGGCAGTGAGTGTCGGGTGCAGGCCTGAATTAACGACCGGCAAGTGCGGCGTTTCAACCGCCGCCAGGCGGCGACGCTCAAGCTCGACGTACTGCGCCAGTAATTGTTGTTCGGCTTCACTGGCGTGTTTTCCCAACTCGCGCTCGACGAGCTTCGTTCCGACCAGGCTTGCGTAGCCGGTAAACGTACCGTCGCCGAGGCTGATCGGCGGTGGCGGCATCTTGCCGTCTTTAAGCGCCCTGACGGTGCTCACGCCGCTGATAACCTTGGCCGCCATCGGCACTGCCTTCGCCGCCAGTGCGCCGACGCTCCCGACCCAACCGGTCGTTGCTGCAGCGCCGGCCGCACCGGCCGCGCCGCTGGCCGCAGCGCCGGTGGCAGCTGCACCGGCACCGGCGCCGGCGCCACTAAGCAGCGAGCCAGCTTTCGCGATCAGCGCGGGACCGAATATCACCGCGCCGGTGGCGCCGGCGGCTATGATCGCGATTTTTTTGATGATCTTGCGACGTCTCGAGCTGGATGTTTGTGCGCATTGCGCGATCGGGTAAACCGGATGGCTGCCCGAGTACGCGGTGTCGACGTAACGCTTGATCTGTCCAGCGCCGCAATACCATTGACGTTTCGAGATCTGATGGTTGTTGTAGTAGCGCTGCAATTCGGCGCGCGTGTACGGCACTTTGACGATGCGACCGTTCGCGTCTTTCGTGAAGCGCAGGTCGTTAATCGTCAATTGCTTGCGCAGCGGATTGTTCTGCAGCCACCACAAATAATCGCGGCGCCCTTGCGGATGGTCAGCGCGGTCGATACCGCCATACGCTTGCGGCTCCGCGCAGTGACCGTAGCTGCCATCGGCACGCGTGAGTCCCTTGTCCATGGCACGCGTGCAACCGCGCGGCTGAATGCGAAACAGTTTGGCCCAGTCGCCGGCAACGGCCGCCTCGCGCATCGCGTTCAGTTTTGGATCGGTAAATATCAAGCCACTGGCGGCGACCGCGCTCAAGCCGTGCAAATCGTTCTGCGCAACAATCATACTTTTTGCACCATACGTGCGGATCCGCGTGGCTTGCGCCCGAGCGGCCAGTCTTGCTCGGTTGTTTCTACTGCTACCCAGTCCGGACCGATCGGCGTCTCGGTATAAACGTGCGCGAATTGCCCTGGGCGAAAACCGATCGCGATGAATCGTACCGGCCGACCAATCGACTGCAGCAACGACGCCACGAGCAGCGCCTGATCGTCGCAGTCTCCGCAACGGTCGCGGAGTGTAACGTCGGGCGCCTGGATGGTCTCGACGCCGGCGACGTCACGCAGGTAACGAATTTTATTGGAGATGAACGCGTGGATGCGCGCGACCTCGCAGCGCGCGCTCTTGGACGGACAGGGCTGAACGATCTTTTTGGCGAGCTGCCGTAGCTTCGGATGCATGCGCCACTCGCGAGTAAGATCTCGCATGATGCGTAACGTCGCACGCGTGCCGGCGGACCCCACTGGAATCCCATGGAGCTCATGGGTCGTTATCGAGTTTCCCTCGCGGTGCGCTAGTACCTGTTGCATCGTCCGGATCTTCTAAGCCGTCATCATCGATCGCGTCCTGGTCAGTGCTTGCAGCGTTCGCGCTATTTGTACCATGAGAATCCGAAATTTCGTCAACTGTTGCACTAATTATTGCATTTTCGGGGGTTGGAGCGTCATTTGCGTCCGGCCACAGCGCATGCGCGAGCCAGTCCGCGACGTCGTCCAGCCAGTGCGCGTGCTGCATAACCCGCGCGTCAAACTTTGCCAGGCGATCGATCATGTCATCCTCCTGGATGACGCGGCCGACGACGTGCAGCAACCGAGCGTTGCCGCCGACCAGGCGAACGACGTAGTTAGCGACGTCCTCGGCCGGATGCCCGGCCGACTCGAGCAACTTGCCGAGGTAGTTCTCGGCAAAAATCGAGTACGCCGATTCAACATCGATGTTCGCGAACGTCGGCTGCACATCGACGGCCGCGAGACGTGCTGGCAGTACCGGCCGTTGCGGCGCAGTCCTATCGCGCTGCGCTTTTTCTCGCATCGCTTTGACCCCTTCGACGATTTCAGGGCCGAGTGTTTTTATTGCCTGGGTGAGAGGATCGACATCGCCGCCGCTGGCTTCGATCATTATTTTTTGCAGCTCGAACATCTCTCTAACGGATTCAATTCCCGACGGCCTGTTGTCAGCGAACAGCTCTTTCATCGCGAGCATTTCCTTCGCGAATTCTTTCCGCGATTGCTGCACCGGTGCCGGCGATTGCTGCGATACTTTTTCGAGCACGGCCGTGAGCAGACACGTTTGATTTTCGAGCGCTGCAGCGAGCACATCGAGACCTGCGCCGGCAACCTGCGGTGCGACCGCCGGCCTGGTAACAGAAGATCGTCGCGCGACGACGTGCATATTTTTCTGCCACAGTATCTTCGGCCGGCCGTCGTCCTGCTTTGACTTGATTTGTACCGGGAACTCGCCGGCGCCGAACCCCTCGGCGATCTTCTCCAGCACATCGAGCTCATCGTATTCGCCCAGCATGAAGCTAAAACAGAAGTCCCAGCGGCCGGATCCGGACGGCTTTTGATGCACGAATACCTTGGCATTGCGATCGTCGACTAACTGGCAGACCTCGTCGAATTCTTTGCCTTTGAGGCTCTTGTTTTCGTCGTTCTCGAATGAATCTGTGCTACTCATCTGTGTGGTCCTCTGTATGCCAGGCCGTGTGACCCAAGAGCGAATCTGCGTTGCCCAGTTGCGTACCGAGTGAGCCAAGCTGTGCTACTCACCTGTGCCCTTTTTGCGTTTGTAAACGATGCGCTCAAGGAGTTCATCATATCGGGACTTCCCGAAAGCACGCTTTGGGCGAGAAAACTCGCCGCAGCTGTGATCGGGCGTGACCGGCGGCTGCATGCCGGCGACGCCGTAGCTATCGCACCCGATCACGCCCGCCTGTTGCATCATCACCGGCACCGGCGGGAACCGCCAGCAACAACCGCCCTGCATGTTCTCGTTGTCATTGTTTGGGTGGAAAAAAACGCAGTGCTCGCAGGTGTTCGACTTGCTCATCGGGTAGACCTCTACTGATGGATAGTTGGATCGCTCGCTCGACGGCGTCCTGCCATCGGTGCCAACGAACAGATTGATACTTGAATTTAACGCCGTCCTGCTCCCAGCGGATGATGGCAAAACGCGATCGGCTGAATCGCTGCGCAAACTCGGTCTGGTTTTCCGGCAGCGCCAGGCGGACGGCAGTGACCTGGTTGGCCGTCACTAGCATGGTCTTGCCGGCGAAAAGCATTTACGACTTCACCAGGCATAGTAGTCCGCTAGATCTAGGGCGGTTTTGCAACATTTGCAACAGTATTGTTGCATTGTCGAGTTGATCGTGGAGATGCCAGGCCCGACTGAGCGAGCGACATGTTTTTAGCATCGTCATGGCGGTCCAGTTGCCCAGTTTTGGCGCCGATTTCTTGTCGACTTATCACCCCGTACCAAGTCAAGGGCGAAGTGTTCACCTTTGAGGAACATGTCGGTGTGCATTGGCAGATCGTGAGCGCGCCTGGTGACGAGATAACCGGACGGTCGGTACTCGAGATAAGCAAGCCAGCGAGTCACCTTGGCGGGCGTGTGGTGCGGCTTGGGAGCGTTGTAGAGCGAGCCGTACGCGCGCGTGCGTCGGTAACCGTACATCGCGATGTCCCACTCAAGCAGCTCGTCGCCGGTCCACTCGATCATCGGCGGCGCTTTGTGGCGATGTTTTTCGTCGTTGGACTTATCCGGCAGCGCGCGTACCCCGTACTTGATCATCTCATTGAACAGATCGGCCATGCCGCGATCGTCAAAGTCGTGATGCTGCCTGATGTGAACATCGAAACCCCAGTGTGCGCGCAGCTGCCCGAAGTTGATGCGGCCGGTCGCCAAAAAAATAAAGTTGAGGTGTATATTCCAGTCGCGATTTTTTCCGAGCGGTGCCTCGACGATCGTCAGCGCGCCGGCAATCGGAATTTTTTTTTTGCCGTTTTCGATCGCGCGCATGATCTTGTTGCGGAATCGTCGCGGCAAATAGCGAACGCCTTCACGACAGCGATTGCCTGGATAGTTCGGCAGCGTCATAACGCCTTTGTAGACGCGATGGCCGGTGTAGCGCATGTGATCGTGAATCACCGGCAAGTAGCGATCGCCAACGCGCTTGGCTTCTTTCTGCGATTCGTCCGGACAGTATTTAGCCAGGCCGCACTTTTCCTCCCAGGCGACCACGACGTTGCCTTCAGTGTTGAAACCTGTCGGGCCTCGATGCCGGCACGACAGCATTGCGATCGCGCGTTTGTAAAGTCGATCGGCAACTGGCCAGTTCCGCAATTGTTTTGCGCGCGGCACGGCGAGCTTGAGGATCCTCATCGCGATAGCCTGTTCGGCGATGCGGTGTTTATGAAACCTCGACAGTTTGCCGTCGTCGTCGACGGCGTCACCGAGATCCGTGCAGCGCGGCATCAGCTGCTCGATTAACGCGTCCTGGTCGGACTCAAAACGTGCCGCCACTTGTTTAGCATCGTGCCAAGGATGAACGTAAGCGCCCTCACCTTCGAGCGGCCAAACGCTATACGGATCGAGTTCGTCCGGGTCGATGCCGTGTTGGAATGTTCTCCCTGAACACGTACCGATGCCGGTATTCGGCCCGGGCACGATAGTCGATGTTGAAAACGGTGCGTTCATGCTCGAACGCCGCGACGTGCTCGCAGTGATCGTCGACCTGGCGCGTGAGCGTGTCCAGGTGATAGCCCTCGGAGTGCCGTCGCGCCCGAAGGTAGTGATGCCGGATGCCGTGAAAGTAGCGGTGACGATACGTGTAGCCGTTGATGAATCGCTCGGCCGAGTCGGCCGTTGTCGCTTTGAGAAAATGCGGTTTGAGATCGGCGATAGCCTGCATAGCCATATTCACAATCGCGTCGTGGCCAAGCATCGGGGCAAATCGGCGCGTATCGAAAAACACCCGCTGCAGAACAGGGTCGGCAAAGATGATGTCTTCGTGGAGTGACACTGCAGGATCCCCGGATGTCACCTATGCGGACGGAGTGATGCTGCGACGTTGTGAGAGTGACATCGCACGATCGCTGCATGTCACCCGGATCGGCGTCGGCCGAAGGTGACATCACGAGCTCGTGATGTCACTTTGCCAGGCAAGGTGACATGCGTCCGGAGGCGCGTGTCACCCCCCGCTGCAGGTGACACCTTTCGCCGGCGACGCGTGTCACCTCCCGCGGTACGCAATAACGATATCGTTGTCACCCGCGGATCAACTCGCGCTCGGCTTTAGTGAACAGTTTCGGGTGCTTTTCCCTGAGCGCCTTCCACGGCTTCGACTTGGCGTCGTCCCAAGATCGAAACTCGCAGCCGTTCTGCTCGCAACGAATGATGGTGCGTTTCGTGACGCCAAATCGCTGCGCGAAATCGCGTTGATACTCGTGGCAAGCGCGACGCACTTTGGCAATCGTGTCGGCAGAAATTCTCGGATAGCCGTAGCCGAATATCACAGCCTGGCGCCCTTGCATATTTTCGTAGCCGTGATCGCCGCCTGGTAGCGCTGCAGAAACACGAGCGGCAGTTTGCCGATTTCCGCTTCGGTGGGATGGCGTAACCGTATGTTGCAGTCGAAGACGTGCAGACCTTGGCAGTTAATGCAGATGCTGAAATCGCCGGGCTCGGGACGATGATCGGTCATGCCCGTGGACGCCACGGCGCAGCGTTCGCCACAGCTGGGGCAATCGTCCGCGGGGAGTTTGTGCGTTTTCAGTGCGCTCATGAAACCTCCCGCACTCGCGCATAAACGTAGTGTCGTATGACGTCGCGCGCGAACAATCGGCACGACACGTCGACGTCGGATCCGGGCGCCTCGAGGCCGTCCAGCGCGCGGCGAATTGCAGTGCCAGGAAAGCACGCGTCGACATCGTACATCCGACGCCGGGCGCCTTGGACTTTCATGATCACGCGGTAGGTGTTCATCAGTCGTACATCACCATGAGGCCGGCGGCGCAGACCCAGAAGACCAACACGCCGCTGACGATCAGGCCGAGTCCGTGGTGGATTTCGTAGGAGCCGACGACGACAATCATGCCGCACAACAATATGACGATCCCGAGGAAAACGGTGCCGGCCGCCTTCATCAGGCGAATACCCACTGAACAAAGAGCGTGCCGCGTATCGCCGTTTCAGTCATCGGATCCTATTCCGGATCCGGAACTAACCACAACAATTGCAGCCCTTCGCATGGACGCTTTTCATGGGTGGGTCTCACCGGTACAGCCCGGAGCGCTCAAGCGGAAACGAAATAATTTTGCAGCTGCGGCGTTTTTGTAATACGACGCGATGCACGGATTCGAGATGGCGCACGGCGGCCTCGAGGATGCGTTCCTGCTCGGCGGTGCGGATTCGTTTTGTGGCTTGAGTTTGCATGGCCTGCTCCCGTAAATGCCCTGCCTCCGTTAGAGGCCGTCAGAGCCCCACATAATGGGCTCTGACGGCGGGACCTTTACGGAGGCCTCCCCGTGGGGGGAAGCGAGACCATACAGTGACGAGGGGGACCTCGCAAGTACGAGGACTTCACGTTGTGACGTACTTCTTGATAGGGTCATGCAACATTACGGAGGCAACCCAATGAATTCGGTAGAATTTCTCGATGCCGTCAGAGAGCGGCACGCAATTCCCTCGTACACGAAACTCGGCGTGTTTCTGGACATCCAGAACGGGCACATATCGCAGTACACCACCGGCAAGCGCAAACTCTCGCCCAAAGACTGCGAGAAGGTGGCCGACGCTTTAAGCGTTGATAAGGGTTACGTGATGGCGTCCGTCCAGACCGAGCGTGCAAAACGCACCAGCGAGCGAGAGGCGTGGCTGCGGCTTGCGCAGCTGGCAAAAAAAGCGCAGACCGCGGCGCTTACTGGCTTCGCGGTACTGACTGGGCTTAGCGTGCCCTCGCCGGCCGAGGCCGCTTATGCGGTACAATGTATATTATGTAAAATCGGCCGCGGAGGCGATCCGCGCCCGGCCGCCCAGGCCAGAATTACCTCTCGCCCTTATAACAAGCCGGTATTGTGTGACCCGGGTCACGCTTGGCCCTGCCAAATCGCCCTAACCTGACCATATGCAGATCGGCGACGTGTGGCTTACCCACGACGCTGCGAACGCACTGGCAGCGGAGCTGGGTGTACATCGGACGACCGTGGCACGATGGATTGAGCGACGGCGGCTGCCGGCTGCGGTCTACCGGTTGCTATTGATCCGGCAAAAAGGTGCGCTCGGCCTGGGCCGGCTGGTCGATCGACACCCGCCACGGCGACCTGGTGACGCCGGTCGGCGAATGCATCCGCCCCGGACACGTCCTGTCGCTGCCCTACCGGCTGCAGCAGTTGGGCGTCCTGCAGCGGCAACTAGCCGAGTATAAAGACACCGATGCCGATCGCGCCCGCGCCACTGAGGATCGCACCGGCCAGCAGGCCAACGACGACACCTACGCGGCGACCGCGCAGATAATTCGCCCGTAGCAGGCCAGTCAATCGACGGAACCCGGCGCGCACTTCCTTGGAGTCCGCGCTCGCCAGTCCGCGCAACCCGAGCGCGCTGAGTTGATTGTCGATGTTGATCAGTTCAGTGACATCGGCCGGACAATCGTCCGGCGCCCAGTCAGGTGTTGGTTGTGCATTTTTCATCGTTGGCCCCTTACAGGAAAAGCACCCCGACCCGGCCGTTGGGGACCACCCCGCCGGTAGGCAGGACAGCGGCCCGGCCAAGGTGCAATTTGGTTGGGCAGGCCCTCGAGGGCCTGCCGCTCTTGTTGACGGTGTTGCAGATAATTCACGCCGTTATACGCGATCGTGCCGATGCCGATCAGTGTCAGCGCCGTGGAAAAATACGGGCTCTTTTGATCGGCCGCAGCGCGCACCATCAGCGGCCCGAACACGAACACGTCGAGCAGGCGGACGGCTTGCGTTTTATCCGAGGCCATCGCCCGAACCGCGACAGCGCGCCGCGACGTCGTGCCGTCCGGACGCGAAGACGCTGACCGGCGCGACGCAATAACCGTCGACAGCCGCCACCAGATCCGCGCTCACCGGTCCGCCGATCGCCGTGACGTCGTCAGGATCCCCGGCGCAACGTACTTCGATGCTGTGCCCTTCCGCGGCGAGCTCCTCATTCACGGTATCGCGATACAGGACGCGTGCCTGGTACGGCTCTTGGCAGTAGTCGTCGATCACGTCCGCCACTTTCTCGGCGATGGGACCGCCGAGCAGCGCGCACGCACTGAGCGCGAACAGCAGCAGGATCGCGGTTACGAATTGGAAGATTTTTTTCATCAGATCGCCTTTATGTCATTGGAAATGTTTGCGATGTACTTCTGCGTTTCGGCCGGCATGTTCGCCAGCCAGTTGGTTCCGTGTTCGTTAACTTCCGACTGCAGCCGGGTCGGCCCGGCGTTGTACGCGGCCAAGGCCTTCGACCAGCTGCCGAATTTCGTGAAGTGTTTGCGCATCAGTCGGCCGGCGTAATCGATCGCCTCGGGCACGTTGAACGGATCCACGCCGGGATGCCAGCGCGGCACGATTTGCATTAAGCCCTGCGCGCCGGCGTCACTCTCCGCTTGCGGGTCATAGTTCGATTCCTGCAGCGCCATGCGTGCGAGCAGGTGCTGTGGCAGACCGAAGCTGTACTCGGCGCTTTGAAACATTGCCGCGAAACGACGCCCCGCGGCGGGGATGGACCAGGGAGAAAATGCCAACATCGATACCGCTCCTAAAAACAACAAACCGAAAAGTAAGTGTGAACGCTGCATCTAAACGCGCTCGTACGTCAGCTTTATCCGCGCCAGCGCATGGATATCAGCGAGGTCGAGGAAAACTGTTAGTTGATAAACCGATGTGTTGACCACGGTGCCGGCTGCCGGTCTAAAGATCGAGTAGCGCCGCGAAGTATTCAGTTGCAGCCAGGTACCGATCGGCGATCCGGCCGTCTCCTGGAGGGGCTGCGGTCCCAAGTCCTCGACGACTCGAACACCCCAGAAACCGACCCCTTCGGGCGGATTCACCGGCGTCGTTTCATTCCACTGCAGCGGCAAGCCGGGCACTTGTTCCTCGCCGCCTATACTGCCGCTGATTATCTGAAGCAATTGCGCGCCGATGCTTTCAAACTTCACTGCACAGCGGACCGACGCCGAGCCAACATAGAGAATATCGTTGTCACGCAGCACAATGGGCGACGTCGAGAAGCTTGGGGCAAGGGGGCCGGGCGGGGCAAGGGCGCCGCTCGGAATAAAATGCCCGGCCGAGACCCGGCCGCCCGGGAACGGCGCCATCAGGCGAGATCCCCGAAGGCGGTCCAGACCGCGGCGGCGCCGGTCGATTTCAATGCCAGGCTGACGACTGCGAATTGCCCATTCGACGCAAGCAGCGCGCCGCGTGAATCAATGGTCACATTGGCGCCAGGCACCAGCGTGAACACGCCGGCACCGAGCTGCTCGAGCACGATTTGCGTGCCCACCTGGAAGGCGACGTCGGCAGGATCCGGCACGGTGATGTTGACCGCGCCGGCGTTGTCGACGTCGAGCCAGGCAAATGCGTCGGTTAACTCAAGCGACCTGGCGACCGCGACGTCGACGAAAGTCCACTCGAAAAACGGTGCGGCGAACGGCACTAGGTCTCCGGATAGCCTTCGATGATCGTCACCGGCTGCTCGCCGGCCGCGGCGATCACATGCACCGAGGTGGTAGTGCCGAGAATCGGCTCGTAAAAGCCCGGCCCTGGCGGGATCTCGAACGACTTTAAGGTCGCCGGCTTGCCGAACGAAATGAACACGGACGCCGCGCCGCGATTCTGAATCGCGAAATAGGTGCGGTGATTGTTGCCCTGCAGCGCCTGTTGATTAGCCACCTTGGCAATGAACAAGAAATCGTTCAGACGTTGCCGCGTATTGGCGCCGCTCGCCGAGATCGGTGTCGCGTCGCCGGCTTCCTTGCTGAGTTCATCCCAGAAGTCGCCGTCGCCGCGACCGAGCGCGAGCGAGCCGCCGACGACGTCCGGCTGATACAAAATCTCGGTCGGCAAGCCGGTATTGAGATGCTGCGGCAACGGCAACATGTCGGTCGGATCGCGCATGGATTAACGTACCTTGACCGAGCCGAAATCCTTGTAGCCGGAAAAGCTCAGGCGCAAGTTATAGGTCGTCGCCACAGAGAAATTAACGACGTCGATACGTATCGCGGTGTTGGCCTGCCACCGTCGCTTGAGCGGCAACATGTAGGGGATCTCGCCCCAGCCCACCACGTTCGACCAGGCCTGCGGACCGCTAAAGAGCGATCGACCGCTACCCACGTCGGTTACCTGCAACGTGACCAACGGCACCACGCGCGTCTCGTAGGTCTGCACGGCAGCAGCGATGTCGGCAAAACCGGAGGTCTTCACCCAGATGAAATTCGACTCGGCCTCGATCTGTTGCACGGCCGAATCGGCATCGCCTGCCACGAGCCCGTTGATCTCAAAGTTGTAAACGTAATAGTCGAGATGCTGTGCTCTTTTTGGATCCACTGTATTGTCCTCAAAACAAGAACGGCAGGCCCCGTGCCGTTCTGTGAAACTCGCCGTTTACTGCGCGAGCCTGTAACGGAAGCCGCCGAGCTGGACGC
>JAHCSE010000029.1 GCA_018609195.1 Patescibacteria group bacterium | reverse complement strand
TTTTCACTTTAAAAATAGAAAATAGAATAGCTTTGTGGCAAGAAAGATTGAGAGAAAAATCAAAAAAGAAAAAAGAAGTTGAAAATGATAATTATTGGGAAGAATTGAGAAGATCGAAGAAAAAATAGTAGAGCGGCGCCGGGATAGCTCAGTGGTAGAGCAACAGTTTTGTAAACTGTAGGTCGTGGGTTCGAATCCCTCTCCCGGCTCTTCGGTAAATGACGGGGATAAACTATAAGTTGTCGGTTTGAATCCGACCTCAAGCTTCAAATTTTTATTACATTATGCCTAGGAAAAGAGAAATCTCAGAAACAGCTAAATGGTTCTTAAACAACTTGCAAAGATTACAGAATGATTTTGCTGAAGTAAGCGGTGTCCAGATTGTAACTATCAATCTCGAAGGGGATTTAATAACGGAAAGGAGCGGAGGGCAAAAAGTGTATAAGTTAATTCTGAGCACTGAAGAAGGAGAAATAAGATTGAGAGACACTTATAAAGTTGGCATTTCTTTAATTAGAAATAAAAAAGAGACGGTTTTTATGAATTGTTTTGCAGGTTTCGCTTGCGTATTTGTACCAATTATACTGAAAGGAAAATTGATAGGAGCAATTGTTAGCTGTGGAGGAAGACATGAGAGAGGAGAGAGTAAAGAAAAACTGAGGGAAAAATTCTCAAAATTAGCAAATGAGCTTGGGGTACGAGAGAAAGAGGATTTTTTAAGGGCAGCAATAGATGAAGTAGAACCAGTTACCGAAGAAGAGTTAAAAAAAAGAGCTGGAAAATTAGCAAAATTGATTGAAATCTTAGCCGAAACGGCAGTAACCCCTTTAAAAGAAGTTTTTGGATAAAAAATATGCATCCAAGGCAAATTTGGCAGAAAATTTCCCTCAAGAGAAATTTTGTCCAAGGTTTCGTAGCAGGTATTGGCTGGGGTCTGGGAGCTACTATAGGAGTAGTAGTACTCTTGTGGGTTTTGGGTTGGATCTTTTCCCTACTTGGAGGACTACCGGTAATCGGAAACTTTTTAGCTGACGTTATTTCTGCTACCAAAGAAGCCCTCGAACTTCGGTAACCTAATATTGGATTTATTTTTTAAGTAAAGACCCTTGACAAAGGTATTTGAAAAAGATAAAATAAAAATAGAATAGAAAAAGGTTGAAACATGGGGTTTAAAATTGAATTACTCTATGGTGAAAATTAAATAAAATCGAAGACATTCAAAATAGCCGCGAAGGTATCTAACTAATGCGGATGTCTTCGCGGCTATTTTTTGGAAAGAACTTTGAAAAATGCCGCCCAATGAAATTGGGCGAGCCTCGCCCCGAAGGGACGAGAAATAATGAGAAGAGTCAGTCCTTCGGCAAGTTCAGATACTGAGCCTGTCGAAGTATCAGTTTTTTAGAGTTGTCCCGAATTAAATTTTTTTTGAGAGTTTGATCCTGGCTCAGGATGAACGCTGGCGGCGTGGATAAGGCATGCAAGTCGAGCGGTCGCCTTCGGGCGGCAGCGGCGAACGAGTTAGTAACACGTGGGTAACGAACCCTAGAGACGGGTATAATCCGCCGAAAGGCGGACTAATTCCCGATAGTCCGAGCACATAGATTATGTACTCGGTAAAGGTTGTCGCAAGACTTCCGCTCTGAGATCGACCCGCGGCCTATCAGCTAGCAGGTAGGGTAATGGCCTACCTGGGCTATGACGGGTAGGGGGCATGAGAGTGTGTTCCCCAACGATGGCACTGAGACACGGGCCATACTCCTACGGGAGGCAGCAGTCGAGAATATTGGTCAATGGGGGAAACCCTGAACCAGCGACGCCGCGTGCGGGATTGAAGCCCTTCGGGGTGTAAACCGCTTTTATCAGGGAACAAGCCTTCGGGCTGAGAGTACCTGAAGAATAAGGGGATCCTAATTCTGTGCCAGCAGGAGCGGTAATACAGAATCCCCAAGCGTTATCCGGAATTATTGGGCGTAAAGGGTCCGTAGGCGGTTTGGTAAGTCTGTCGTTAAAGACCCAGGGCTCAACCTTGGGAATGCGACGGATACTGCTAAACTAGAGGGCGCCAGAGGTTGAAGGAACGCTCGGTGTAGGGGTGAAATCCGTTGATATCGAGCGGAACACCAAAAGCGAAGGCATTCAGCTGGGGCGTCCCTGACGCTGAGGGACGAAAGCGTGGGGAGCAAAAAGGATTAGATACCCTTGTAGTCCACGCTGTAAACGATGGACACTGGCTGCCGGAAGTGTCGACCCTTTCGGTGGCGAAGCTAACGCGTTAAGTGTCCCGCCTGGGAAGTACGGCCGCAAGGCTAAAACTCAAAGGAATAGACGGGGACTCACACAAGCGGTGGACCATGTGGCTCAATTCGACAACAAGCGAGGAACCTTACCAGGGCTTGACAAGCTAGTGAAATCCGTCAGAAACGACGGACTACCCACAAGGACACTAGCCCAGGTGCTGCATGGTTGTCGTCAGCAGGTGGCTTGAGCTGCTCCCTTAAATGGGGGAACCTGCGCAACCCCTACCCTATGTTTTATTTGTCATAGGGGACTGCCCGGGATAACTGGGAGGAAGGTG
The DNA here is from genome assembly GCA_018609195.1 of Patescibacteria group bacterium. Lineage (GTDB taxonomy): Bacteria > Patescibacteriota > Minisyncoccia > Minisyncoccales > RBG-13-36-15 > JAHCSE01. The sequence goes on along the minus strand of JAHCSE010000029.1, from coordinate 2,969 downwards.
GGGATGACGCCAAATCAGCATGGCCCTTTGATGCCCTGGGCTGCACACGTGGTACAATGGCCGGTACAATGGGTCGCCAAGCGGTAACGCGGAGCTAATCCCATCAAAACCGGTCCCGGTTCGGATTGAGGTCTGCAACTCGACCTCATGAAGCTGGAATCGCTAGTAATCGCCAATCAGCCATGTGGCGATGAATACGTTCCTGAGTCCTGTACTCACCGCCTGTCACGTCAAGCAAGCTGGGAATGGCCGAAATCCCGCCTCAGCGGCGGGCTTAAGCCAGGCTCAGTAAGAGGGACGAAGTCATAACAAGGCACCGGTAGCGGAAGCTGTCGGTGGAACATCTCATTTTTTACTACTTTTAAAGTAGTAAAATTAAGTGTCGATTACAGTTGAAATCTGGAATTCGGATTTTAACTGTAGAGTGTTGATCTCGGAGCTCTAAATCGAGATCTTCGGGGCAACTCTAAAAAACTGACTCTATTCAAAAAGACACCTTAGCTCTTGACAAATTTTTTTGGGTATGCTATAATGTAAGTATAAAGGGCTAAGTAAGATTTCGTTCTTTTTAATAAAATAAGTTCCTGTTAGTTGTCTAGCAACTTGATCATCAATCCCTCAAGTAGTTTAGGAGGAAAAGAAATGGTGATCAGTTTGCTGGACAGCTGGGAGGGAGCCGGCTGTAAGTCTGAATGGTGGGAGGATACTCCCTGCCAGCTGTCCGGCACCACAGTTCTTTAACTTACTATCTGAAAATCGCCCATTCGGAGCGATCTAGGTAGCTATACTGCGTAAGAGCCACCACTATTTGGTGGCTCGTTTTGTTTACCCCACACCTAATCTATAAGGTAGTGGGGGTTTGATTTTTATTTTTCAGTCTGCTAAAATAAATTCAAGAAAATAATTATGGAACTTCGCCAATTTTCAAGAACAGTTATTTTAGGAAAAATATTTTCTCCGATTTACCAAAGGGCAGCTCGAACGATGTGTAAAGAATGTGAAGATTTTATAAGAAAGGATTCTAAAATTTTGGATTTGGGTTGTGGGAGCGGATTTGTGTCTAGTACTATAAAAAATTATTTTAAAGCAGAAATTTTCGGGGTAGATATTGAGGACTTAAGGGCAGTGAAAGAATTTCCCTTTCAAATTTTCGATGGCAGGACTCTTCCTTTTAAAGAAAATTCTTTTGATGTTGTTTTTATAAGTTATGTCTTACACCATACGAAAAATCAAAAGGAATTGGTTGCAGAAGCAAAAAGAGTTACCAAAGATAAAATCATTATTTACGAGGATTTACCAGAAGGAATTGCTGGAAAATTAGGGAATTTTCTTCATCAAATTACCTCAAAATTTATTTTTCCATCACAAGATAAACTAAATTTTAAAACGGGGCAATCTTGGGAGGAGCTTTTCGGAGAATTAAAATTAAAAATTATTTGTAAAAAGAGAAGCAAAACCTTTTTCAATTTGTTTTATCCTCGCAGGGCGATCCTCTTTATATTAGAAAAAGATTAAATTAGGGCATGTAGTTCCCCGAAGTACAAATGCTTTGCATTTGACTATGGGGTCTCTGACCCCGCACAAAATGCGCGTGTAGTTCAGTGGTTAGAACGCTACTCTGATAAAGTAGAGGTCGGAGGTTCGATTCCTCCCACGCGCACAAAATCAAATTATTTAATTTAGAAATTTTATGACCTATGAGCTTATCATCATCGGTGGTCCGCCCCGAAGGGGCGAGACTCGCCCATTTCATCTATGGTATATGATTTAATTATTGTGGGCGGTGGACCAGCAGGTACTGCAGCAGGGGTGTATGCAGCTCGCAAAAGAATGAAAACAGTTTTAATAACCCCGGACTTTGGAGGTCAAACGGTTGTTTCCCCCGATGTTCAGAACTTTATTGGTATTATCTCCATGACAGGAATTGAAATGGCCGAACGTTTAAAAAAGCATTTGGAGGCTTATGCAGAAGACGTACTTGATATAAAAGAGGGAGAGTCAGTGACAGATTTTAAAAAGCTCAATGACGGTTTTGAAGTAACTACCGACAAAAGAAACAAGTATCAATCTAAAATTGTCCTTGTTACGGCTGGGAGCTCTCGTCGTAAGCTAAAGATTACGGGTGCTGCTCAATTTGATAACAAAGGAATTTCCTATTGTGCATCCTGCGATGCCCCCTTGTTTAAAGGAAAAGATACCGTAGTAATTGGTGGTGGGAACGCCGGCTTTGAAGCTGCTCAACAGTTACTGGCTTACTCTCCCTCAGTTACTCTCCTTGAATGGGGATCAGAATTTCGAGTGGATGCCTTGACCTTTGAACAAGTTTCCAAAGATCCAAAATTTAAAGCCGTCACTAATGCTGAGACAATCGAAATTTATGGGAAAGCGTTTGTTGAAGGATTAAAATATAAAGACAGAGTGAGCGAGAAAATTACAGATTTAAAGGTCGGGGGAGTATTTGTAGAAATTGGGTCAATCCCAAACACCAATTTTGCAAAAGAGCTTTTGGAATCTGTTCCAAAGCCTACCTGGTGGGTAGGACCAATACCTGCTGAATGGAAAGGAGGAATTGATAAATGGGGACAGGTTTTGGTTGATCACAAAACACAAAGAACAGCAATTGAAGGAATGTGGGCTGCAGGTGATATTACTGATGTCCTCTATAAACAAAACAATATTTCCATGGGAGATGCCGTCAAAGCCGTGGAAGACCTCTATATCTGGCTACAGAAAAGAAAGCCTTTGGTAAAAGAATAGCCTATTTAAACTTAACTTTGACGAGCCTCGTACCGTGCTTTGCTCTGGTACTGCGGCAGTAAAAGCAATAGAAGATATTTATTTATGGCTACAAAAGAAAAAGTGATAAATCAAATCATGGGCCGTTAGCTCAGTGGTAGAGCATCTCATTTGCAATGAGGAGGTCGCCGGTTCAAATCCGGCACGGTCCACAAAAATTTTGGCGGACAGGT
>JAHCSE010000028.1 GCA_018609195.1 Patescibacteria group bacterium | reverse complement strand
TTTGTTTTTTCAATAATTTTATCAATATCTAAAGCCTCCTCTCGCAACATTCTTAAAATTAACTCTTCTTCTTCAGTTTCACCTTTAATTTCTTTTCTCTTTTCTTTTCCTGGTAGATTTAACTCTTTTAAAATATCTTCAGCCCTCACCGCTAATTTTGCTCCTCTTTTGAGTAAAATGTGGGGACCCCGAGAATTTGAAGAATAAATTGAACCTGGTACGGCAAAGACTTTTCTTCTTTGTTTGAAGGCTTCATTAGCTGTGATTAGTGCTCCCGATTTTTCCTTAGCTTCAATTACCAGAACTCCGAGCGATAGTCCAGAAATTATTCGATTTCTTTCGGGGAAGTTTTGCTTCAATCCCGGAGTTCCCGGAGGATATTCTGAAATGAGACATCCCCCTGATTCAATAATTTTTCTGGCTAGCTTCACATTTGATTGGGGATAGATACTTTTTTCATCAATACCTGTTCCCAAAACAGCGATGGTTCTCCCACTATTTTCAATTGTTGCCTGATGCGAGAACGTATCAATACCAGGAGCTAACCCTGAGACAATTGTTAAACCAGCTTCAGCTAAATCTCCGGCAATTTCTAAAGCGACTTGTTTTCCATAAGGTGAGAATCTTCTTGTTCCCACCACTCCAAAACATAATTCATCAGGATTAAGTTTACCCTTAATATAAAGAATTTCTGGAGGATCAGGGATTTCTCTCAAAAGCTGAGGATAGTTCTTATCACTTATGTTTATAGTTTTTATATCCTCCATTGAAGAAAGTTTATCATCAAATTTAGAATTTACAAATTTAGTAACTTAATGATTTAACAATTTTAATTAATTATTTTATCTTTTAGATGGAGGGATTTGTACCTGAAAAACTGAAGAAGGAGGATTCCGATGACCCAGCAGATAGCAAAAGACAAAAAGGTAAAATGCTTGAATTGTGGGTATGAAGGCGCGCTGGGACGATTTTCAAAAACCGTATATGAGAATACCTGGAGTAAAAGGTGATTGGCCCCCGTTTCCAAATCTCAGATGCCCAAGGTGTGAAAGCGCAAGAATTTCTTATTAAGGAAAGTACTTTATGAGAAAGAAGTTCGTGAAAGGCCAAGCTTAGATTGGCTCTTTTTATTTTTTCAGTTTTTCTATAGCTTCAGAAAGCATTTGGCAGTAAAGATTTAACCCAACTGCATTTATACTCCCAGATTGTTCTTTCCCTAAAATATTTCCTGCCCCTCTGATTTCTAAATCCTTTAAGGCAATTTTGTAGCCAGAGCCCAGTTCTTCAGATTCTTTTAAGGCACTCAATCTCATTTTTGCCTTTTCTGAAAGTTGACTACCGTACAAGAAATAAGCAAAAGCTTGAAGATTAGATCTCCCAACTCTTCCTCGAATTTGATAGGCTTCAGATAGCCCCAATTTAGTAGCATCAGCTACAATTAAGGTATTAACATTGGGTAAATCTAAACCATTTTCGATTATAGTGGTGGCCGTCAAAATATCAATTTTTCTATTTTGAAAATCGGCCATTACTTTAACCAATTCATTCTCTTTTAACCTTCCATGAGCAATACCAATTTCTGCTTTAGGTACTAAATTCTTCAAGAAATTTTTAGCACCCCCAATCGTTTCTACTCGATTGTGTAAATAATAAATCTGTCCTCCCCTCAATATTTCTTTCTCAATCGCTTCTTTAATAGTTTTTTTTGACCAGGGGAAAATAAAAGTTTTAATTGGCAATCTTCCCATAGGAGGAGTTTGAATTAAACTAATTGATTTTAGAGAGGACAGGGCTAAATATAAGGTTCGGGGAATGGGAGTGGCAGAAAGAGATAAAATATCAAGAGAAGTCCTTAGTTTTTTCAATTTTTCCTTTTGTCTCACTCCAAATCTCTGTTCATCATCAATTATTAATAATCCTAAATTTCTAAAATCAATATCTTTAGATAAAATCCGATGGGTGCCAATTACAATATCAATCTTTCCTGATTTTAAATCTTCAATTATTTTTCTTTGTTCTTTTTTTGACTGAAGCCTTGATAAGATTTTAATTTCAATTGGAAAATTCTTTAATCGCTTCTCAAAATTTTGAAAATGCTGATTAGCTAAAATAGTGGTAGGACAAATAAGGGCCACCTGCCAGCCAGATTTTACTGCTTTTACTGCAATTCTTAAGGCAACCTCCGTTTTCCCAAATCCAACATCACCACACACCAATCTATCCATAGGCAGATTCTTTTCCAAATCTTTTTTAATATCTTCAATAGCCTGAATTTGATCTGGAGTCTCGGAATATTTAAAAGAACTAGCTAGCTGAAAATCAATTTCATCATCTGGTACATAGGGAGGTCTCATACTTATTTCTCTTTTGGCATAAATATCTAAAAGTTCTCTGGCTAACTTTATCGCTTCCTCTTTCACCCTCTTTTTTGTCCTTTGCCACAGATTACTGCCTAAACGAGAGATTTTTGGGGTTAAAAACCCAATATACCGAGATAATTTCCTCTCGAGGCCAACTGGAACATACAGTTTATCTCCCTGAGCGTATTCTAGTACATAATATTCTTGATTGCTTGCCCCGTCGCCGAGTGATAGCGAGGCGTCTTCGGGGTTTGTTTTTACTTTTTTATTATATATTCCTACTCCATGATCAAGATGAACTAAAAAATCCCCTGATTTTAACTGCCCTAATTGAAAGTATATTCTTTGATATTTTAGTTTCTTTTTTAATCTTTCTTTTATCTCTTTCTCGTTTTTAATTTCTAGAGGTAACTTTTCAATACTGATTATTTGATTTCCGAAAAATTCAAGCCGAAAAGGATAATTTAAATTTACGGGAAAAATATCAATAATCCCTCCTCTTTGGGAAAATTCTCCAGATTCAGACACCTGATAAACTTTCTCATAACCTAGCTCATCTAATTTTCTAAGAAATTGAGAGAAATTGTATTTTTGATTTCTTTCCAAAAATAGAGTATTGTCTTCAAAAAAAGATTGAGTTTTCCGAGCTTCTAAAATTCTTTCTAAATTTTTTTCGAACCAAAGATTCTCCCTTTCTAAAAAATAGGGGGTGAGACTAACGATTAACACTTCATTCAATTCCTCGGTTAGACTTTGTCGAGAGGTTGACAATCCCATTAACTCAAATTATAATATAGTATCTAGAGATTTTAGTCAATTTTTACTTTCCGGCCTGTCTGGGAGGAGCAAAAATAGGCAATCCCTCCTTAGCCTAAAGCATTTTCTTGTCAATTTTTTGACGGAAAAACCTTAGGGTTAGCTGAAAAATTTTAGTTTTAACCCTAAGACTCCCAGTCAGACCGGGGGGTAAAAGTTCTTTATATTCTAATATAAGGAGGAGAAATGAAAATATCTGATTTAAAAGGAAGATTGGCAAACATTCTGGAAGTGCCTGAAGATCCTATCAAATTAGGAAAAGAACTGTGGAAGTGGGAGGATTTCTCTAAGGGAGAGTCTCCCAAAATGCTTAGGATATTGGTCAGAGCCTTTGCTTTAGAATGTATCTGGGAAGAATTTGAGGTAACTTTGGAAAAAGAAGGCAAAGGCTTGAGTAATGAGGTTACCTACGAAGAAATAAAACTCTTAATCCCCTTAATCACAAGATTCTTTTCTGGATTTCGAACTAGTCAAAAACGTAGAGAGGAAGTGAAAGAAGAAAGAAGGGCATTTCTGGAAGCAGTCGAAATTTCAAAACGAGATATTTTTCACTAAAGGCTGGCCCCGGGCTAAGCCTTTTTTATTGATTATATTTTGCCATTGCATTTGATAATCCTCTTTCAATTATCATTTCAATTGCGAGGCCGCTTCTGTTGATGATTTCTTTTGTTTTGTGCCACTCTTTTTCATTAAATTTCTCTAAAACAAATTTTTCAACATTTTTTTGTTTAAAGTTTTCAGGTCTAATCCCTATTCTTAGTCTAATAAAATTTTTTGTCCCCAACTCCTTAATGACCGATTCCACTCCTTTGTGACCTGCTGATCCTCTGCCTTTAGAAATTCTTATTTTCCCCAAAGGCAGGTCAATATCATCATGAACTACTAATAAGTTTGTAGTTTGTATTTTGTAGTTTGTAGTCAGGGATTTGACTGATTTTCCACTCTTATTCATAAAAGTTTCAGGAAGAGCAAGAGTTACTTTCTTTTTATCAAAAATTCCTTTTGAAATGAGGGTATTAAATTTTTTTTCGAATTTGAAATCTGGAAACCCAACTACAAACTGCCAGCTACTAACTACTAATCTGCCAATATTATGACGGCTTTTTTTAAATTTTTCTCCTGGATTACCTAAACCAATAATCAAAATCATCAATTTATTATATCATTTTTATCTTGTGAAATCGAAAAAGCCTGCTATAATGAGATAGATTATGAAGAATTTTCTGTCTTATATATGGGAAATTTCAAAAATAATTATTATTGCTTTATTAATTGTTGTCCCTATTCGCTATTTTTTGTTTCAGCCTTTTATTGTGAGGGGCGCCTCAATGGTACCTAATTTTCAAAATGGCGACTATTTAATTATTGATGAAATTTCTTATCGATTTTCAGAGCCAGCAAGAGGAGAGGTGATAGTTTTTAAAAATCCTAAAAATCTATCCCAAAGATTTATTAAAAGAATCATTGGCCTTCCCGGGGAGACAATCCAAATAATAGAAGGGGAAATAGTTGTTTTTCAAGATGATAAAAGCCAAATTTTAAATGAATCTTCATATTTGCCTGAGTTTTCTGAAACTCCAGGGAATATTAAGATTTCTTTAGCCGAAGATAAATATTTTGTCTTAGGAGATAATAGATTTTCTTCTTCTGATTCCAGGCAGTGGGGAGCATTATCAAGGAAAGATATTGTGGGGAAAGTATTTTTTAGACTCTTACCACTTTCTTCTTTGACCCAAATTGAAACTCCTCTTTATCTTCTTCCTTAATTTATGGATCCTAAACCAAAAAGAAAAAAAGGTTATCAGTCTCCGACTGGAATGCACGATATCTTGCCGCCAGAGCAAAGATATTTCCAAAAGATTTATGGGACGTGTGAAAATATTGCCAATTTTTATGGATTTCAGAAAATCGAGACCCCTATTTTAGAAGAAGCTGAGCTTTTTTCAAAAGGAATAGGCTTGAGCACTGATATTGTTGAAAAACAAATGTATGTTTTTCGAACTAAGGGAGGGGATTGGTTGGCGTTGCGGCCAGAGGGAACAGCTCCAGTGGTCAGAGCTTTCCTTGAGCATGGCATGCAAAATCTTCCTCAGCCAGTAAAACTTTGGTATTTTGGTCCATTTTTCCGTTATGAACATCCGCAAGCTGGGAGATTTAGACAATTTCATCAATTTGGTTTTGAAGTATTTGGGGAACAAAGCGCGGTGATTGATGCCCAAATTGTTCAAATTTTTTATAATATCTTAAAAGACCTCCGCCTTAAAAAATTAATTGTAGAGGTAAATAGTATTGGAGATTCTCAATGCAGGCCTTATTATAAAAAACTTCTTGTCAGCTATTTGAAATATCGATTGGATAGTCTTTGTTCAAATTGTAAGAGGAGAGTGAGAGAGAATCCTCTGAGAACCTTTGATTGCAAAGAGGAAAAATGTCAGAGAATAAAAGCTCAGGCCCCCCAGATAATTGACCATCTCTGTGAAGAGTGCCATAATCATTTTAGAGAATTTTTGGAATTTTTAGATGAATTAGACCTCCCTTATAGCTTAAACCCTTACTTGGTGAGAGGGTTGGATTATTATACGAAAACTGTTTTTGAGATTCTTGAGGAAGGAGGTCCTTCTAAACCTGCCTTAGTGGGCGGAGGGAGATTTGACAATCTTTGTAAAGTTTTGGGGCGAGAAGTAATTCCAGCTTGTGGAGGAGCAGCAGGTATTGAGAGAATTATTGAGGCTATGAGGGCTAAAGACAAAAAATACCTCAAGTATCCGTTGCCGAAAATCTTTTTAGCTCAATTGGGAAACTTGGCAAAAAGAAAAAGCATAAAACTCTTCGAAGACTTTAGACAAAATAAAATTCCAGTAGCTGAATCTTTTGGTCGAGATAGTTTAAAAACCCAGCTGACAACAGCAGACAGAATTGGAGCTCAAATTACTCTCATTTTGGGCCAGAAAGAAGTCTTGGAAGGAACCATTATTATTAGAGATATGAAAACTGGTCGGCAAGAGACGATAAAGTTAGAGAAAGTGGTAAAGGAGATGAAAAAAAGACTTAAAAAAATAAAACCAGGCACCAATTCACGAATTAACCCGAATGACACGAATATTTATTAGTGAAATTAGTGTTCTATTAGTGTATTAGTGTCGAGTTTATGGAGTGTCTTTTTTGTAAAATTATAAATAAAGAGCTATCCTCTGAGATCGTTTATGAAAATAAAGAAATTATCAGTTTTAAAGATATTCATCCGAAAGCCCCTCTTCATCTTCTGATTTTGCCAAAAAAACACATTCCCTCAGTGAATCATTTAGAAGAGATAGATTCGAAATTAGTAGGAAATTTATTTTTAATATCTCAAAAGATAGCAAGAAAGAAAAATCTCAGAGGATATAAATTAGTAGCAAATGTTGGGCGAGAGGGAGGTCAGTTGATTGATCACTTACACTTACATCTTTTAGGAGGATGGAAGTCTGCAAAAGAGAGGGAAGTACCTGGAATGCCATAATATTTGTAGCTGGCAGTTTGTAGCTGGTATTTCGGGAAATTAAATTCTCCCCAAACTACAAACGACTAACTACGAACTACTAACTTGGCTTTAGAAGTTAGAAAAAAAGAAAGAGAAACATCACAAAGTTTAACCCATCGCTTTTCAAAAAGAGTTAGAGCAAGCGGGATTTTGCTTCGAGCCAGAAAAATCCGATTTAGGAAAAAACCCAAAAGCCACCACGCGAAAAAAAAGTCAGCTTTAAGAAGGAAAGAATTAAAAGAAAGATACGAAAAACTAAAGAAATTAGGTAAAATAGAAGAATAAAATTTCTATGAAAAAAATTCTAATCATTGAAGATGAGAAAATTTTAGCAGATATGTACCGGGATATTTTCTCTCAAGCAGGATATCAAGCTTTTTTAGCTTTCACTTCAGAAGAAGGAATAGAAATTGCCAAAAAAAAGAAGCCTGACTTAATTTTACTTGACATTTTACTACCTGGAGAAAGTGGAGTTGTTTTTTTGCAAAAATTAAAAAAAGATCCTCAGTTATCAATCATTCCAGTGGTAGCCTTTTCCAATTATGATGACCCAAAGACACAAAAGGAAGCTATGGATCTCGGAATAAAAGCCTACTTACTAAAAGCCAATTTTACTCCAAAAGAGATTTTAGAAAAAGTAAAAGAATATTTTTAAAAACATTGGAAACCTTCCTTGTGAAGAAAGGGGTCCACGACGTTTTATTTATGAAATCAGTTGAGGGGCAATTGAAGATTTTGATGCAGGGAGTGGCTGAAATTCTACCCGCTAATTCTTTGAGAGAGAAATTATTAATTTCCCAAAGATTGAGGCGACCTTTAAGAATTAAACTAGGGGCCGACCCAACGGTCCCTGATTTGCATTTAGGGCATGCGGTTTGTCTGAGGAAACTTCGCCAATTTCAAAAATTTGGCCACAAAGTGATAATTATTATCGGAGATTTTACTGCCCAAATTGGGGATCCCTCAGGTAGATTAAAGACAAGGCCCCCTTTAAATAAAAAAGAGGTTCTCTCAAATGCCAAAACGTATACTGAGCAGTTCTCCAAAATTCTTGATCCTTCGAAGACCAAAATAGTGTTTAATAGTCAATGGTTAGAAAAACTCACTCTTAAAGAAGTTATAAAATTAGCAGCCGCCTATAATGTCAGTAGAATGTTAGAGAGAGAAGATTTCAAAAAAAGATACAAAAAAGGTATTGAAATTTCAATCCATGAATTCTTGTATCCTCTCTTGCAAGGATATGATTCAGTAAAGACTAAAGCTGACATTGAAATTGGAGGAATGGATCAAAAATTTAATCTTTTAGTGGGAAGAGATATTCAGACTGCCTTTTATCAATCCTCTCAATGCTGTCTTTTACTGCCTTTGCTGGAAGGAATTGATGGAAAAGAAAAGATGTCAAAAAGCTTGGGAAATTATGTTGGTTTAACTGATGAGTCCTCTGATATGTTTGGGAAGATAATGTCTATTCCTGATAATTCAATGATGAAATATTTTAGGCTTTGCACTGATTTTGATGAAAAGCGCATCAAGGAATTTGAGAAAAATTTAAAGAAAAAGAAATTGCATCCCAAAGATCTCAAAACAAAACTTGCTTTCGAGATTGTTAAAATTTATCACGGTAAAGAAAAAGCTGTTAAAGCTACTGAGTATTTCACGACTGTTTTTCAAAAAAAGAAGCTTCCTTCCAAAATGCCAAAATATACGTTAGCTCAAAAAAAAGCAATTCTTTTGCCTCAATTAATGATGAAATTAGGTTTGATAAAAAGCAAAAGCGAAGGAAAAAGATTAATTGAGCAGGGGGGGGTAAAAATTAACCAAAGAAAAGTTAAAAATACACAATATAAGATTGAACCAAAAAAACAAAAAGAGATAATTTTACAGGTTGGCCCTCGGCGTTTTGTGAAAGTGAAATTTAGGAGTTAACTTCATGTCTCTCAAAGAAAAAATTACAGCTGATGTAAAGAAAGCCTTAAAAGAAAAAGGAAGTGTTGAAGTTTCAACTTTGAGGATGCTTCAAGCTGCAATTTTGAACAAAGAAAAAGAAAAGAGGGCAAAATTAGCTAAAGGGAAAGAAGAGATAAAAGAAGAGGAATTAGCCAAAGAAAGTCAGTTAACTGATGAAGAGATAATTGAAGTTGTTTCTTCTGAAATCAAAAAAAGAAAAGAATCAATTCTGGAATTTGAAAAAGGAAATCGGGAAGATTTAGTAGCGAAAGAAAAAAAAGAAATCGAAATTTTAGAAAAATATTTACCAGAGCAGCTGTCTGAAGAAGAAATCAAAAAATTAACCAAAGAAATTATTGACAAAACCGAGGCTTCCGGCCCAAAAGATATGGGAAAAGTAATGGGAGAGTTAATGCCAAAGGTTAAGGGAAAAGCAGAAGGAGGTATGGTAAGCAGAATCGTTAAAGAATTATTAGTGCCAAAGACTGAGTGAGAATTCGCTCTCTAAATTCTAGGTTTTTGGAGTGAAAATTTTTAACTTTCAGCCAGCTCTATGCCTATGGCCGGGCTGGCTTTTCATTTTTCAAACCTTATGATATTATTTAGAAAGGTTTTTCGGTTTTTATTAATGTGATCGAGATTAATAATCTTACTACTAGTTCTATTGATATTGATTTTCTCAAAAAAGTTGCACAAGAAGTTTTAGCGGGGGAAAGCAAAAAAGAATCTAATTTATCAATTGCCTTAATTAACCCAGGAAAAATGAGAGAGATAAATAAAAGATATCGTGGTGAAAGTAGGGCGACTGATGTTTTGGCTTTTCCTGAATTGAAAATAGGCTCACTTAAGAAAATCAGAGCCTTGGGAGAAATAATTATTTGCCCACAGGAAGTGAAGAAAAATGCGAAGATCCATTCAACTAATTTCGAAACTGAGCTGACTCGGGTCTTAATCCATGGCATTTTACGACTTTTTGGCTATGACCATGAAAAAAATGAAAGAGAAGCAAAAATACTGGAAGAGAAAGAAGAGTTATATTTAAACCTAATTTTTTAATAATCCAAGCTAAATGGCTCAATGGCTACATTGTCATTAATCTCAACCATTTAACCATTTAACTATTTAACCATAATGGCTCGTAGCCATATTATTACCGGCCTTGATATTGGGACAGAGAGTATAAAAATTCTGGGGGTTCAGAAAGGTAAAAAAGAATCGGAACCCGAGGTTGTAGCATTTACTCAGGCTCCTTCTTTCGGCATTAGAAAGGGAACAGTAATTAATATTGAGGAGGCTTCAAATAGTATTCGATCAGCCTTGGAGGATTTTCAAAATGTAATCGGCCGAAAAATTGACTCAGTCTCTGTTAATCTCTCTGGGAGCCATATTTTTATGACTCCTTCTCGGGGAGTGGTGGTTGTTTCCCGAGCTGATCAAAAAATTTCTCAAGAAGATATCGAAAGAGTAATGCAAGCTGCCCAGACTTTCTCCCTGCCTTCCAACAAAGAAATTTTAGATGTTCTCCCTAAAGAATTTATTATCGATGGCGAGAAGGGGATAAAAGAACCTCTTGGCCTTCAGGGGATAAGATTGGAAGTGGAAATTCTGGCTTTGGGTGGTTTTTCTCCCTATATTAAGAATTTAACTAAAGCTGTTTTGGATTCCGGGCTTCAAATTTCAGATATTTTTATTTCTCCTTTAGCTTCTGCTCGATCGGTTTTAAAACCAAGGCAAAAGGAATTGGGAGTAGCTCTTTTAGATATTGGGGCAGGAACCTCTGGTTTCGCTGTTTTTGAAGAAGGAGATTTAATTCACACAGCCATCTTTCCAGTGGGTTCAGCTAACATCACCAATGATATTGCGATTGGTCTTAAAATTGATATTGAAACAGCTGAAAGAATAAAAATAGAATTTGGCTCTTGTTTTTGGCGAGGGGCAAAGAAAACAAAGAAAAAAGAAAAGGTGAAGAAAATAGATGGCGTTCGACTGAGCTCAGCCGAAGTCCAGGAAGAACCTTTAACTTTTTCACTCAAGATGCTGGGGGAGATAGTTGAAGCCAGGATCTCTGAAATTTTCGATTTAACTAACAAAGAACTAAAGAAGATCTCTCGTCAGGGAAAACTTCCAGCCGGTATAGTTTTAACTGGTGGGGGAGCAAAATTGCCAAAAATAGTAGATTTTGCTAAAAAAGAGTTAAAATTACCCTGTAAGATCGGCTACCCCGATGGAATTTCAGGATTGGAAGAAGACCCTGCACTATCTTCAGTCTCTGGATTAGTTTTGCGAGGGATAGATTTTGAAGAAGAAAAAAGTCTACCTTCTTTTCAAGGAGGAGTTTTTTCCAAATTAAAAAGAATATTTAGAATTTTTATACCATGAAGACATTAACCAGAATTAAAGTGGTGGGAGTGGGAGGATCAGGATCTAACGCTATTGCCAGAATGATGAGATCTCAAATTCAGGGAGTGGATTTAATTTCTATTAATACTGATTTGCAGGATTTAAGGAAAAATCAAGCTAATTTTAAAATTCAGATTGGAAAAAAATTGACTAAAGGTTTAGGGGCAGGAATGAATCCTAAAATTGGAAAATTAGCAGCTGAGGAAAACAAATCAGACATTATTGATATTTTAAAAGATTCAGATTTAGTTTTTATTACCTGTGGTTTGGGAGGGGGTTGTGGAACTGGAGCTTCTCCTGTGGTGGCAGAAATTGCCAAAAAAGGGGGAGCTTTAACCATTGCTGTAGTTACTAAACCTTTTTCTTTTGAAGGAATTCCCAGGAAAAAGATTGCCGAAGGGGGATTAGAAAATTTGAAAGGGAAAGTGGATAGTTTATTGATTATTCCCAATGACAAATTATTGAAAATGGTTAATGAAAAGATATCGGTTTCTTCTGCCTTTTTTCTTTGTGATGAAATTTTAATCCAGGCCGTTCAAGGTATATCTGATTTAGTTTCCCTTTCAGGAATTGTCAATGTTGATTTTGCTGATTTACAAACTGTTATGAAGAATTCAGGACCAGCTCTTTTTGGAGTGGGAAGGGGGAAAGGAGAAAACCGAGTTAAAACAGCCGTCAATTTTGCTCTTCGCTCACCTCTCCTCGAGGATATTTCTCTGAAAGGCGGAAAGGCAGTATTAATCAATATTAGCGGAGGAAAAGATTTGGCTCTCTCTGAGATTCAAGAAGCTATTCAGATGATTAGAGATAATCTTGACCCTGAAGTTAAATTGATTTTTGGGGCAGCAGAAGACAAGAGGTTGAAAGAAGGGGAAATCAAAATAGCGCTTTTTATCACTGGTTTTAAAAAAGTTTAAAATCTACTATAATTAAAATATGAACGCTATTAAAGAATTCCTAAAACCGAATAGGTGGAAGGTAGGATTGTTTTTTCTTATTATTATTGCAAGTGTCCCCGCTTTCGTAATTGCACCAGGTCCTTTACTGTCCGTAATTATGTTTCTTCTTTTTAACCCGGCTCCTTTCTTCTTATTCGATATACTTTTTGATGGGGGTGGTTTACTCCCTTCAACGCTAGAAATGCTTATTGCACTTCTCTACTGGTATCTCCTCGCCTGCCTCATCTATTTCATCTTTTCAAAAATTAGAAATTTAAAAAAATAGTCTCTCATTTTTAAAATTCCGTCAAATTCGGTTAGAATGAGGTAATGACTTCCTCTAAGATTCTCCTATATTTCTGCCTGTCTTTCATCGGAGGCATTTTTCTTAACTCGATAATTTTTATTTCCCAGCTTCTTATGCTGGGTTTTTTCATTTTGGGAATTTTTTTAATTTCAGTTTTTTGGAAATACCCCGAAGGAAAGCCTCCCCGAAGGAGAATAAACTCCCTACGGGGCAGGTCGGCTTCCTACGGGGCAAGTAAAAAGATAGTAGTTTTTGGCTTTTGCTTGCTTTTTCTTATTTTGGGAGTTTTACGACTTCAATTAACTGAGTCAAAAGTTATAAATTCTCAGTTAAGAGCTTATAACGATAAACCCTCCCAAATTTTGCGAGGAAAAACTTGGGAGGGTAAAGAAAAAATTATTACCTTGGTAGGAGTGATTACTTCTGAGCCAGATATTCGAGAAAAAAGCACTAAATTGGAAATTTCTGCTCAATTGATAAATGAGACCGAGATGAAAGGAAAAGTATTAATTACCACTGGAAGGTATCCAGAATATAAATATGGAGACAAATTAAAAATCAGAGGGTATTTAAAAACTCCTCAGGAATTTCCAGGATTTAATTACCGCGATTATCTCAAAAAAGAAGGAATTTATTCAGTAATGAGTTTTCCAGAGGTTGAGTTTGTTTCCAGGAATCAGGGCAATTTTATTTATTCAAAAATATTACAATTTAAAAATAAATTAAGAGAAAGTATTTACAGCTCTCTCAATCCTCCCCAGAGCTCAATTTTGGGAGCAATGATTTTGGGAGATAAAAGAAAAATGTCTACTGATCTTAAAGAAAAATTGAACATTGCTGGTGTGAGACATATTACCGCTGTTTCTGGTCTTCATATAGCAGTTTTGACATCTATTTTGATGACCTTTTTCATTGCTCTTGGTTTTTGGCGACAGCAGGCTTTTTATTTTACTATAATTTTCATCATTCTTTTTATAGTAATGACCGGTCTTCAACCCTCAGCCATTCGTGCTGGCATAATGGGAGGTCTTTTTCTTTTCGCTCAGCATCTGGGAAGATTAAATCAGGCCTCGCGAGCTATCGTTTTTGCAGGAGTAGTAATGTTGGGGCTGAATCCCTTCCTTTTGAGATTAGATGTTGGCTTTCAGCTTTCTTTTTTAGCAATGATCGGAATAATTTATCTTTTGCCAATACTTAGAAATTGGTTAAAATTTATTCCTGGAGAAAACGTAAAGACTATTTTGGCTATGACTTTTGCAGCTTATTTTTTCACCCTACCAATTTTAATTTATAATTTTGGTTATATTTCCATAGTTGCTCCTCTTACTAATATCTTAATTGTTCCCTTACTCTATTGGATTATGATTTTTGGATTTTTATTTGCCATTGGTGGAATGATATTACCTTTTTTGGGGTGGATTCTCTCACTGCCTGCCTGGATTTTATTAACCTATGTTACAAAAATGGTAGATTGGTTCTCAGGTCTTCCTTTCGCCTCCCTGACTCTAACTAATATACATTGGGTTTGGCCTTTAATTTTTTATTTGATTTTAGGTTATTTTACCTTCTATTTAAACAAAAAGAGCCGATTTTTTCCGGTTTAAGCTGTGTTATACTAAAGGAATGAAAAAATATTTGAAATTTCCCTCTGGGTTTTTATGGGGAACAGCAACTTCTGCCTATCAAGTTGAGGGAGGTATTGAAAATTCAGATTGGTCTCTGGTTTACCCTGCTGGAAAGACCTGCGACCATTATAATTTATATGAAAAAGATTTTGATTTAATGAAAAAATTAAATCTCAATGCCTATCGTTTCTCCATTGAATGGTCGAGAATTGAGCCAGAAGAGGGAAAATTCGATAAAAAAGAAATTGAGCACTATCGTAATGTTTTACAAGATTTAAAATCCCGAGGAATAAAGATTATGGTAACCTTGCATCACTTTACCTTACCTCTCTGGTTGGCTGAAATTGGTGGGTTTTCAAATAAAAAATCAGTTTTTTATTTTTCTCGCTTTGCCAAAAAGATTTTTTTAGAGTATCAAAATTTAGTTGATTTTTGGATTACCTTTAATGAACCTCTCATTTACGCTTCAAAAGGCTATATAGAAGGGACTTGGCCGCCAAAAAGAAAAAACCTAATTTTATTTTTAAAAGTTTTGAAAAATCAGATTGCCGGCCATAAAAAAATTTATCAGGATTTCCATAATGTAAAAGCTGATATAAAGATTGGCATTGCAAAAAATAATATTTATTTTGAGCCTGCAAGTCGGGAATCTCCTCTTGATAAACTCCCTGTTTTTTTAGCTCGTTATTTTACAAATGAATTTTTTTTAAATCGGATAAAAAATCACTTAGATTTCATTGGTTTGAATTATTATTTTCATAATAAAATTAGATTCCCTTGGCTAAATAAGAATGAAAATAAAATCGTTTCCGATATAAATTGGGAGATTTATCCAGAAGGGATCTATCATGTTTCAAGAGAGTTGCAAAAATATCAATCGTCGCGGCACGCGTCGCTTCGCTCCGCTAACACCGCTCCCCAGACACCCTCGGTTTCTGGCGCTCGCTCTGCTCGCTGTTTTCCGATACGGGGGAACGCCCACTGTTCACACACAGCCCAGTTCCCCCGACCCCCCTCTGGATTTGGCTCAAGCCAAATCCCAATTTATATTACAGAAAATGGTTTAGCCGATAGCAAAGATAAACAAAGAAAAGACTTTATTAAAGATCATCTTTTTTGGGTTCATAAAGCAATCGAGGAAGGAGTAGATGTCAGAGGATACTTTCACTGGTCTTTCATGGATAACTTTGAGTGGGAAAAAGGCTTTGAACCTAAATTTGGTTTAGTCGAGGTTGATTACAAAACAATGGAGCGGAAGATACGTCCTTCAGCGAATTTTTACGCCCAAATCTGTAAAAAGAATACTATTAAAATATAGATAACTTACCTTGGATTATCATTGATATCCTGGAAAAGGTGCTAGGTAAGATTTTCACAGTTTTGCTCTTGACAGATATTTTGGATATAGGAAAATAGAGTAATCTGTATATATACGATATGGTATATATATATGGTCGAGAGGTAAACGAGTGTATATTGTTTATAAATAAAGAAGACCCGAGAAAATCCACCGAACCTTTTGGAAAATTCTTAAGCGGATTTTTCTTTGGGCCTTCTCCCTTGATTTTACTCAACCAAAATTATTTGTCAAGTTTCTTAATCACGTTTTATTCACATGGCAGGAGAAAAACAAAAATATATATCTTTACAGGAGGCTACTAAATTTTGCTCTCACTCAGCAACGTATTTAAAATTACGAGCCAGCCAGGGAAAACTGAAAGCAGTAAAATTTGGGAGAAATTGGGTGACAACGAAAGAGTGGATGGAAGAATATGTAGAGAAGATGAATGAGTTTAATAATAATAATCGGTTACCCAAAAAGAAGCCCATCAGGGTTGAAGTACAATTTGAGGAAGAGAAAACTCCTCGAGAGAGTTCATCAATACCTGAAGAGCAACCTTCAGAGTTACACGCTCTGAAAATGAGGGAAACATCACCAGTTTCAAAAATGAGATTTGGATTTGTTTTGGCTCTCGTTTTCATTTTAATAGTTGCTGGAGGAGTTTTCGGAAAAGAATCGATCAAAAATGTTTTTAAGGATGTTAATCCTTATGTCCAAACAATTGTTCAGGCAGTTGGCCCTGTTAGAAATGCTGTTTCGCAGGGGATTGAAAATATTAGATTGGTTATTTCTAACAGGGTTGATGAAGGAATTGTTGATAGTTTAGCCGGTGTGAGTCAGGTAGCCGAAGTTTCCCGGGAAATTCCCAAATCAATTTCGGCATCAATAAAAGGAATTGGCCAGACAATAAAAAATCTGGTCTCTGGTATCAGTTCTCGACTCTCAGATTTAGCTAAGTTTGTTACTCAACCTTTTCAAAGAGAGGTGGTGGTAAAAGAAGTAAAAGAGATAGCTCCAGCAATCCCAGAAGATTTAGAAAAAGAGTTTGCTCAATTGAGCGAAGAGATCGAAAAATTAAAACTTAGAGGATTTCCGGAAAAGGGACCTCCAGGACCTCCTGGCCCGCCTGGCCTCCCAGGTCTTCAAGGTCCTCCCGGACCGCAAGGTCTTTCCGGTCCTTCGGGACCACAAGGGCCGCCTGGTCCTCCAGGAGTGACAGCTCTAGCAGTAGGTTTTGCAAATTTAAGTACCAATACCGTTTCCATAGCAGGAAATTTTGATTCTTTGAATATTGGAAAAGGTAATCTTACAGTTAATTCAGCTGGGAGTCTGACTGCTTCAGGTTCTCTTACTGTTTCAGGAATAATTACAGAAGGGGGAACCTCTTTAGCTTTAAAATACCTTGCTAGCCCCTCAGGTTCTACCCAGGGAGATGTTCTCTATTACAGTGGAGCTGCTTGGGCAAGATTAGCAGCTGGGAGCTCTGGACAATTCCTTAAAACTCAAGGATCAGGAGCGAATCCCCTTTGGGCAACAGTTGCAGCCGGTGGCGGTGGTTGGACAGATGATGGAACAGTAGTGAGATTGGAAACAATTACTGATTCAGTTGGTATTGGAACTACCGGGCCTAATGCAAAATTAGAGGTTTTAGCTACCACTGAACAACTACGGCTTTCTTATGATGCTTCAAACAGAATGACATTCACCGTTGGTTCTACGGGAGGAGTTACTTTTGATTCAGTAGGAACAGGAGCTGGATTTACTTTTTCTGATAACGTTACTCTTACAGGTGATCTTGCTGTCAATGGCGGGGATATTACTTCAACTGCTACCACCGTCAATTTTGATATTGGCAACACTGGAACACTTAATTTTAGAGACGGCACCAACACCTTAATGTCCCTGGCTGATGCGGGGACTACTGGGGATTTAACCATCACGGGAACTATTTTAGCAGCAATCGGAACCACCACAGCTCCCTCGTACTCTTTCTCTTTAGATACAGATACTGGAATCTTCCGCCCAGGAACAGATATTTTTGGGATAACGACAGGCGGGACAGAGAGGTTAAGAATAGACAGTACTGGCAACGTCGGCATCGGAACGGCGAGTCCAGCCTTCAAACTTGATGTGTTAGGCAGTATCAGAGCCTCGGACGCCTTTCTGTTCTTCGACGGCTCAACGCAAGCAACAGCCGGCACTCCCAACGGATTTTCCTGGCGTGTCTCCACTGCTTCGTTCAACCAGTTATTTAGCGTAGCAGGACAGGAAACGAGCCCTCGAGGCGTTTTCTTCAAGCCGGACGGAACAAAGATGTATGTTATAGGGATTATCGGTGATGACGTCAATGAATATGATTTAGGCCTTATTATTCTCGGCAACGTCGGCATCGGGGATTCGACGCCGGATGGACATCTTGACATCGCAGGCAACATCACTGCTTCAGCCTGGGGAACAAGCGGCATTATCTTCCAAGCTGATGCTGCCACCTTTACTGATTCCTCCACTGCCGCTTCTGGAACCGCAGCAAGTGCAGTGTTTGCCAGCCTTGCCCAACCTACTCTTGCTGCCACCAACACAAGCGTCACAACCACAGACGCTGCCGCTCTCTACATTGCCAATGCTCCTACAGCAGGCACTAACATGACCATCACCAACCCCTATGCCCTTTGGATAGATGCAGGAACAAGCAGATTTGATGGTGCAGTGACATATGGTGCCCAGCAAACCTTAACTGCAGACAGTACCACCCCCTCTGTGTCAGGAGGTTCACACTTTATCACCGCAAACACAGTTACTACTCTCATCAGTAACTTTACGAACGGATCTTCAGGGCAAATCCTTTTCATTGAAGTAAATGATGCCAACACTGATTTTGACTGCACGGCTTCTAATCTCAATTGCGGAGGAGCAGACATTACTGCTGCTGAGGCAGGAGATATCTTTACCTTTATCTATGATGGCACCAACTGGAACCTTATAAACTGGATGGATTCATCCGCTACCCAAACAGGCGTAGATTTGGCAGAACTTTTTGTCAGCAGTGAAGCGCTGGAGCCAGGCGATGTAGTTAGTATCGACCCCAACCAATCGGTTCAGGTTAAAAAGTCAACTGTCTCATATGATAATCTTGCTGTAGGAATTGTGTCAACTGAGCCTGGTATTATCCTGGGAGGTCCTGCAGAGGAAAATGCCTACCCCATTACTCTGGCAGGAAGAACCCCTGTTAAAGTCTCCATTGAAAACGGCCCTATCCAACCCGGAGATCCCATTACCTCTTCTTCCATTCCCGGAGTTGGCATGAAGGCAACGAAAGCAGGGCCAGTTGTAGGAAAAGCCTTAGAACCTTTCAATGGAGCTCAAGGTGAAATTGGTAAAATAATGGTTTTCGTAAATGTATCCTATTATCTCACAGAAGAAAGCTTGGCATTCTTACAGCCTGACAGCCAACAGCCAGAGGAAGGTTCTTTAGAGGAAGGTTCTTTCGTTGATAATTTTGTTCAAAAAATAAAACAAGCCTTAGTTTCGCTCGGGCTTACCATTGAAAACGGAGTTGCCCAGGTGAAAGAATTAATTGCGGAAAAAATAACAGTTAAAAAATTATGCGTCGAAGATGTCTGTATTGATCGAAATCAATTAAAGGGTTTGTTAGAAATGAATCAAAATCAAAATCCCAATCCTCCGGCAGGTTCCCCAAGCCAAGAGCAGAACTCTGGCACAGGACAGGCAAATTCAAATGACCAAAACTTAGAGGAAACTCCACCAGCTGAGGAGCAACCGCCAGAGGAGGAGCTCCCAGCTGAAGAGCCAGGAGCTGAAGAATCACCGGCAGAAGAAGAGCCAATAACGAATGAGGAACCAATACAATCTGAGACCGAAACTCCCGTACCAGAACAAAATCAGCCAACTGAGGAACCGCCAGCTGAGGAGTCAGCTGAGCAAACACAACAATCAATAGAAGAACCAATTATTGAAGAGCCTTTAATAACTCCAAATGAAGAACCAGCAATCACGGAACCACTAGTTAATGAGGAACCAATGGGGGAGGTAGTGAATGAACAACCAATAGAGGAGGAGTCAGTGAGTGGAGAAGGAGTATCAGGTTCTCCTGCTACCTAAAGGTGTAATTACGGAGAAAGAAAATCCAATTTGCAGGGATTAGATCCCTGCAATTTTTTTAAGACTCACATTTATATGAGTCGTCAATATTAGATGTTATAATTCGAACAAAGGGAGAATTACAAGGTTCTTGAGCAGAATGCGAAAGGTTCTTATAATAAAATAACAATGTCTTTAAATTTTAAAAAAATTCTCAAACGTATTTTCCTGATTGCACTCTTTTTATTTTTAATTTTCCTTGGTTATCTTTTCATCGGCTCTCCCCCTCAGGCAAAAGAGATAACTTTCGGAGTTAATTTTTCTCAAAAACATGCCAGCCTTTTGGGATTGAATTGGCAAGAAAATTATTTGGCTCTACTTGATGATTTGGGGACAAAAAAATTAAAGGTAGCCGCCCATTGGGATTTGATTGAACCTGAAGAGGAAAATTTTAATTTTGAAGATTTAGATTGGCAGATAAAAGAAGCTGAAAAAAGAAAAGCTAAAATTTTATTAGCCATTGGTATGAAAACTCCCAGATGGCCGGAATGTCATTTCCCAAAATGGGTAGAAAATTTAAAAAAAGAAGAGCAGCAAGAAAAAATTTTGAAGATGTTAGAAAAAGTGGTTTTAAGATACAAAGATTCAGACACCATTGAATATTGGCAGGTGGAGAATGAACCCTTTTTCCCTTTCGGAGTTTGCCCCTGGGTGGATAAGGAATTTTTACAAAAAGAAATAAATATGGTAAAATCTTTAGATTCTCAAAAGCGGCCAATAATTATTACCGATACCGGGGAATTTTCTTTCTGGATTACAGCAGCCAAAATGGGAGATAAGGCTGGCACCACTTTATATCGAAAGGTCTGGTTTCGGCAAATTGGTTTTTATCTTTCTTATCCTTTCCCTCCCACTTATTACTGGAGAAAAGCTCAAATTATAAAAAAATTATTTAATAAAGAAGTAATGGTAGTTGAACTTCAGGCTGAACCTTGGGGACCAAAATTGCTCTATGATTCACCTTTGGAGGAACAAAGAAAAACTATGAATTTAGAGCAATTTAAAAGGAACATTGAATTTGCGAAAAAAACCGGACTAAAAGAATTTTACTTATGGGGAGGCGAATGGTGGTATTGGATGAAAAAGGTTCACAATAAATCAGAAATATGGAATGAAGCTAAAAAATTATTTTAAAAATGCTCTCTATAATTATTCCTACTCTCAATGAGGAAAATTACCTTCCTTTATTACTCAAATCCATAAAAGCGCAGAATTTTAAAAATTATGAAATTATTGTTGCTGATGCAGAATCTCAAGATAAAACCAGAGAGATTGCCAGGAGTTATGGATGTAAGGTTACGAAAGGGGGGTTGCCGGCGAAAGGAAGAAATCAGGGTGCCCAAGGAGCTGCCGGAGATTTATTTCTGTTTTTAGACGCTGAAGTATTACTGTCTGAAAATTTTTTAGATAAGGCTCTACAAGAATTTAAAAGAAGGAATTTAGATATAGCCGGGTGCTCTCTTGAACCAATTGAGGAGGAGTGGATGCCGAAACTTCTTTTCCTAAAATTTGGCTATAATATTTTATATAATTTACCTGCCAGATTTTTGGAGGATGTGTTTCCTTATGCTGCCAGCCTTATTTTGGTTAAGAGAGAAATCCACGAGAGGTTGGGAGGATTTGACGAAGATATAAAAATTGCTGAGGATCATAATTATGTTAGAAAAGCATCTAAGATTGGCACGTTTGGTATTTTGAAATTTTCTACATTACCTCTTTTTTTAAGAAGATTTCAAAAAGAAGGAATCGTTAGAACTGGTTTAAAATACCTGTTCTGTAATATTTTTAATGTTTCCTTAGGAGATGTGAGAACAGATGTTTTTAAATATAATTTTGGACAATACAAAAAACTTATTGTCGGAGGTAAAAATGATTCGAAAAGATCAATTTTTCTTTTACAGGGTCTATGGATTGTTACTTGTTATGTTATAGCTGTTGTTGGTCTATTGGCTTGGTTAATAATTTTTTTAATTTTTACTCCAAAACTTATTATTTCAAAAATAAAAAAAGCTTTATTATTTACTAAAGAAAAAAATAAACTATTTTTCCATCAATGAGAAAGCAAATCTATTTAGACTATGCAGCTACTACCCCTATTGACCCTGAAGTTTCAAGGGAAATTCTCCTTTATCTGAAAGAAGAGTATGGGAATCCTTCTTCAATTTATACTTTAGGACAAAAATCTTTAGCTGCTATTGATGAAGCTCGTGAGAAATTAGCCAATTTTTTGGGATGCCAAGTTTCTGAGGTTATTTTTACGGGATCTGCTACGGAAGCTAATAATTTAGCTATTTTTGGGGTAATTAAAAGTCTACAGTCAAAATTCCCCGAAGGAAAGCCTTCGGCTTCCTACGGGGCAGGCAAAAACCAGAAATTACATATTATTACTTCCCAAATTGAACACTCTTCGGTCTTGGAGCCTTGTCAGGTTTTGGAAAGAGAGGGAGTTAAGGTAACGTATTTGCCGGTAAATAGAGAAGGTTTACTGAATGTTTCTGATTTAGACAATGCTATCCGACCAGAAACAGTCTTAGTTACCATAATGTATGCGAATAATGAAATCGGAACCATTCAACCTATTCAAGAAATTGGTAAATTATTAAAAACTAAGAGATCTAATCTTGAAGATAAAATTTATTTTCATTCAGATACTGTGCAGACCGTCCCCTATTTAGATTGCAATGCGGAATTGTTAGGAGTTGATCTTTTAACTTTAAGTGCTCATAAAATTTACGGGCCAAAAGGGGTGGGTGCTCTTTTTGTTAGAGAGCGGACAAAAATTGAACCCTTAATTTTTGGTGGAGGCCATGAATTTGGATTGAGGTCAGGAACAGAAAATGTGGCAGGCATCAGTGGCTTTGGAAAAGCAATTGAAAAAATTAAGGACTCAAGGCTTGCCGCCGGAGGCGTCGCCTCGGGCGAACCTCGCCTTGGGCGGGAGCCTCGCCAAAGGCGGGAGGTAAAGAGAATTAGAAAACTGAGGGATAAGCTGATTGAAGGAATTTTAAAAAATATTCCAGATTCAGAATTAAATGGTTCTAAAATTCAAAGGCTTCCAAACAATGCCAATTTCTCCTTTAAGGGAGTAGAGGGAGAAAGTTTAATTATTGCTTTAGATCAAGAAGGAATAGCAGCTTCCACCGGCTCTGCTTGCTCTGAGAAAAGCTTGGAACCTTCCCATGTTCTCTTAGCTTTGGGTCTGTCTGAAAAAGAGGCCTTGGCCTCTTTGAGATTAACTTTGGGCAAATATACTACTGAAAAAGAAGTTGAAAAGGTATTAAAAGTTTTACCAAAAATTGTTGAAAGATTAAGAAAAATTTCTTAGACTTCGGCTGAGCTCAGCCGAATGCCAAATCCGCTTGAAAAAGTTTTTGAAATTTTGATAAAATAAAAGGGCCACGTCAGACGCGGCCCTAGTGAACAAAACCTTATTTGCTGGTTTCCTCCTTTCCTGGATTCTCGCTATGCCATTGGGCCATATCTTCTAGGTGGTGCCTTTCGGCTCGGTAGTTTCCCCATAAAACGGCAATAAGAATGCCCACTTCTATGAAGAGACTGACGAGCCAAAAAACAGTCTCGGTCGATAACATAAAATGGCTTTACCCTCGGCCTTTACCTTTCACCTCCTTAAGTAACCGATCTTTTCTAACCGGTTAGGGCCGAAAGCTTGGCTGCTCACCTTAAAGAACCATGAGGCTGTTCTCCGCCGCAGAGGCGGATCTCACCTCCTTTCTGATTTAAAATTATCATTTAATGAGGTTTATGTCAAATTTTAAATTGCCGCCATTAAATATTCCCAAATTAAAAGTGCCAAAATTTTCCCTCTGGAAGAATAAAATTTTTGTTATTTTAATTTTGATTTTCATTTCTTCTTTTTTTGGATTTTTAGCAGGAGCAATTTCCGTCAGTATTTTGTATTCAGAGATTAAAGATATTACTAAAAAATTAAGCATTGAATTTCCTCAACCCAAAGTTATTGAAAAAGACTCCACAGAAGTCAGTTCTTATCTCCCTCAGACTGTTCAAGAAAAAGCAGTAATTTCAGTAGTAAAAACGGTCTCCCCAGCCGTGGTGAGCATCATTGTTACCAAAGATTTACCCATTATTGAAGAATTTTTCATTTCTCCTTTTGAAGATTTCCCTTTTGAATTTAAGATTCCCCAGTATCGCCAAAAAGGGACTCAAAAGAAAGAAATTGGAGGAGGAACTGGTTTTATTGTCTCTGAAGATGGATTGGTTTTAACCAACAGACATGTGGTTTTAGTTGAGGGAGCAGATTATACTATCTTAACGAACGATGGAAGAAAACTTCCAGCTACAGTTTTAGCTAGAGATCCCAGTCAGGATTTAGCGATAATTAAAATTGAAAGCAAAGAGAATTTTCCAATAGTCACACTTGGCAATTCTGACAATTTAGAAATTGGGCAGACAGTTATTGCTATTGGTAACGCCCTAGGAGAGTTTCGAAATACAGTTTCCGTTGGGGTAATTTCTGGATTGGGAAGAACAGTAACAGCTTCAGGTGGGGGGTTAGTGGAAACTTTAACTGACATTATTCAAACAGATGCTGCTATCAATAGGGGAAATTCAGGGGGCCCCCTTTTAAATCTAAAAGGGAAAGTAATTGGGGTGAATACTGCCCTTGCTTTGGGGGCAGAAAATATTGGTTTTGCCATCCCCATTAATAAAGCCAAGAAAGATATTGAACAGGTGAAAACTTTGGGAAAGATCGTGTATCCCTTTTTGGGAGTTCGCTATGTAATAATTACAGACGAAATCCAGAGAGAAAATAATCTCCCGGTTAATTATGGAGCCTGGATTATCCGAGGAGGTAGTGCAGGGGATGCAGCCATTTTCCCAGGGTCAGCTGCTGAAAAAATAGGTTTAAAAGAAGGAGATATCATTTTAGAATTTAATGGAGAGAAAATTACGACAGAAAATAATCTAGCTAAAATAATTATGAAATACAATCCTGGAGATGAGATTTCTCTTAAAATTTTAAGAGATAGTAAAGAGATGATTTTCCAAGTCACTTTGGGAGAAAAAAGCGGATAGAATGTTTAGAAAGATGTTTAAACTTCAAAAACACCGTCCGAGAGTTGTCCGTCCTGAGCTTGTCGAAGGATTGCCCCGGGCTTTTTATATTCGACCAAAGGAAGAATATCTTGGAGCGAAGAGTAAAGCATAATCTTGACTTGCTCTTTTGAAATTTTTATGATACAAAGAAATTGGTAATTTATAATTTATGAACGGAGCAAATTTCACCCACAAGTCTCAAGAGGCTATCCTTCAAGCCCAATCTTTAGCTTCAGAAAAGGGGCAACAACAAATTGATGCTTTGCACTTACTTTATTCTCTTTTGAATCAAGAAGGGAGTGTAGTTTTGACTTTGCTGCAAAGGCTGGGAATTGACGTTGAGGGTTTAAAAAGAAAAACAAAGTCAGCCTTAGACAAAGTCCCCGTGATAACTTCTTCCCAGAGTACCTTTGGTCAATTTTACCTCACTCAAGATTTAGCGAGAGTTTTAGAACGAGCTCGCCAGGAATCAATGAAAATGGGAGATGAGTTTATCTCAGTTGAACACCTATTTTTATCCTTACTTGATACTAATACGAGAGCGAGAGAAATTTTAACTCAAGCTACCTTTTTTCAAGGAGGAGGAACCTCAACCTTAGAATTTTCCAAGTTAGATTACGAAACCACTTTAAGGATTCTAGCCAAAATTAGAGGAGGCCAGAGGATTACGGACCCCGAACCTGAATCTAAATATCAGGTTGTTGAAAAGTATGCGAGAAACCTCACTCAGCTGGCAAGGACTGGTAAGCTAGATCCGGTTATTGGCAGAGAATCAGAAATAAAAAGGCTGATGCAGGTTCTCTCTCGGAGAACAAAAAATAATCCAGTTTTAATTGGAGAAGCAGGCGTTGGTAAAACAGCAGTTGTAGAAGGATTAGCTCAGAGGATTGTTAAGAGAGATGTTCCGGAAAGCTTAAAAGGAAAAGAAATTATTGGTTTGGATTTGGGAGCCTTGGTGGCTGGTACTAAATATCGGGGAGAATTTGAAGATCGAGTAAAAGCCTTGCTTAAAGAAATTAATCGGGCCGCCGGCAGATATATTTTATTTATTGATGAACTGCATACGTTAGTTGGAGCTGGAGCTGCAGAAGGAGCAATCGATGCTTCAAATTTATTAAAACCAGCTTTATCCCGAGGAGAACTCAGGGCAATTGGAGCTACTACTACAAAAGAATATCAAAAATACATTGAAAGAGATCCGGCTTTAGAGCGAAGATTTCAGCCAATTTATGTTTCAGAACCTTCCATTGAAGATACTATTTCTATTTTAAGAGGAATTAAAGAAAAATATGAGCTGCACCATGGAGTGAAAATTGAAGATTCAGCTCTCGTGGAAGCTGCTGAATTATCGGCGAGGTATATTACAGACAGATTCTTGCCAGATAAAGCGGTTGACTTAATGGATGAGGCCATGTCAGCTCGAAGATTAGAGATTGAATCTGAGCCTGCCGAATTAGACCAATTAAAAAGAGAAATTCAAAAATTGGAAGTGGAAAAGGAATCATTCAAAAAAGAGAAAAATTCTGATCCGAAAAGATCAAGGGTAATTTCAAGGCAATTGGCTGATTTGAAAGAAAAAATGCGAGCCATTGAGACTCGCTGGAAAACAGAAAAAGAATTAATAACGAAAATTAAGAATCTCAAAAAAGAAATAGAGATGATTAGGTTTGAAGTGGGAAAATATCAACAAGAGGCTAATTTACAAAAGGTAGCTGAACTGAAATATGGAAAATTACCTGATTCTTTTAAAGAATTAAAAGCAGCTGAAAAAAAATTAACCAATTTTCAAAAAAACCGGCCTTTAATAAGAGAAGAAGTAAAAAGTGAAGATTTAGCTGAGGTGGTATCCAGATGGACAGGGATTCCCGTCACCCGACTTTTGGAAGCGGAGGCGAAAAAACTTGAAAAAATGGAAGATCTTATAGGAAAGCGGGTGATTGGCCAAAAGGAAGCCATTGTCGCGGTGTCTGCTGCCATTCGCAGATCAAGAGCTGGAATTTCAGAGGAGAAAAGACCTATGGGATCTTTTATGTTTTTAGGTCCCACGGGCGTCGGCAAGACTGAACTCGCTCGGGCCTTAGCTGAGTTTTTGTTCAATGATGAGAATGCCTTAGTAAGATTAGATATGTCAGAATACATGGAAAGACACACTGTCTCTAAAATTATTGGCTCTCCTCCGGGTTATATTGGGTATGAAGAAGGAGGTCAATTGACTGAAAAAATTCGAAGAAGGCCTTATGCAGTTATTTTATTAGACGAAATTGAAAAAGCACATCCCGAAGTCTTCAATATACTACTGCAAATTTTAGAAGATGGCAGACTAACTGATGCAAAAGGAAGGGTGACCTCTTTTAAAAATACCTTGCTCATTATGACTTCGAACATTGGATCTGACTATATAATGCGCATGGGAAAACTTGGTTTTGATACTGGCAAAGAAGAAATCAGTCAAAAAGAAAATCTAAAAGATAAGGTGATGGAAGCCCTGAAAGACAATTTCCGTCCGGAATTTTTGAATAGAGTAGACGATATTATTATCTTTAATTATTTGGGGAAATCTGAAATCAAAAAGATTGTAGAGTTGGAATTAGGAAAGGTTACTGCCAGATTGGAAGACAAGAACATTTCACTTAATTTCTCAGAAGGGGTAAAAGAGATTTTAGCGAAAGAAGGCTTTGACCTCAATTTAGGAGCAAGGCCCTTAAAAAGAGTTATTCAGAGAAAAGTTTTAGACCCTCTTTCTTTAAAAATTGTCTCAGGGGAAATTAAAGAAGGAGAAAGAGTTTTGGTTGATATTACAGCTTCAGAAATTGTATTTAAAGGACCTCGTCAGCTACTTCAGGGCAGAGCAAAAAAATTAAAGGGAGTTTTAATTAGGTAACTTCTGGGAGAACCGCCCCGAAGGGGCCGCTCTTTTTCTTATGCCACGATTTCTTTTCAGAACTGTTTTTATTTTAATCTTAGGAGCCCTGGGGGGAATGATCTTCCAGGCTTTTATTTTGCCTTATTTAGCGACAAAACCTTACTTCCAGAGATTCCAATTTATCAAGATTTTAACAGAGAGGGAGGTGATTGTGAATCCAAAAGAGACTGTTATCATTCAAGAAAATGTCGCTCTCCAACAAGCTGTAGAAAAAATAGAAAGAATAGTCATTGGGGTTCGGACCAAGACAAAAGGGGGAAAGATTCTGGAGGGGTCAGGTTTAATTCTAACTTCTGATGGTTTAGTAGTTACTTTAGCCAGTCTTGTGCCATTTGGTTCTGAATTCAATTTTTTCTGGGAAGGAGAAAAACTCCCCTTTCAAATTCTCAAAAGAGATTTGAAAACCAACCTAGCTTTAATAAAAGTTGAAAAGAATAATCTGCCTACAACTGGTTTTGCTGATTTAGAAAAAATAAAATTAGGGCAAAGAGTTTTTCTCTTGGGAATAGTCTTTGAGAATGAGCAGCCGAAAAAAATAGTGAATGAGGGCATTATTAAAACCTTTGATGAAAATACCATTCGAACTAATATCTTTGAAAAAAATATCCTTAAAGGGAGTCCTTTATTTAATATCAAAAGTGAAGTAGTAGGGTTGAATACAATTGATCTTGAAGGAAAAGTTGCTGCCGTCTCCATTTCAAAAATTAAAGAATTTGTTGGACTTTAAAAAATCTTAATCAACTTGATTTGAATCCTACCCCTGGAGGCCTAAGAAATCATTTTGACCTCCTTTTTTGTTTTTGTTAAAATGCTTTAACAAAAAGTACAGAGGGGGTCGGGGAGACTGGGTGTCTCCCCGTGTAGGAAAACAGGCTTTCGCCGTAGGCGAAAATGTTAGAAACCGTGGGTTTCTAAGGAGCGGAGCGCCAGCCAAGGGCTGGAAGAGCGGAGCGATTTTTGGTATAGTTCTTTTAAGCCTCATTATGGATAAAAATTCCTTAATTCAACTCACTTCTAACCTTTATCGGTTAACTCTACTCTTTCCAAAAAAGGAGCCCTTGAGATTTAAAATGAGAGAGTTAGCAGATGAGATTTTAGCAAATTTCATTAAATCGGAGAGGAGCAATCCCTCTACGAAAATAATCCCTGAGATTTTAAAAGATATTGAGGTTTTAGATAGTTTTTTCGAAATAAGCAGAGCGCAGAATTGGGTTAGCCCTCAAGACATCTTGAAGGTTGAACAACAATATAATATATTAAAAGAAGAATTGGAAAAGCTTTTAGAGTTACGATTTCCAAAGATTAAAAAAACAGAGACCGGAGCTCAGAAAAAGGAAAAGGGAATTAAGATCTCAACTCGCCAGCAAAAGATCTTAGAGATTTTAAGACAAAGAGGAAAAGCCCAGGTAAAAGATCTTAAAGAAATTCTCCCGGAAATGAGCAAGAGAACCTTAAGGAGAGACTTTGAAAAATTGCTTAATCAAGGTCTCATTGAAAGAATAGGGGATAAACAAGACACATTTTATAAACTAAGGCAGAACTAAAAAGATAGGACATATTGTCCTACCTTTTGACCTATCTATTGATGCCTAATCCTAAAAAAGTCTTCAGTATCATTTATGACCAATACGTAGACAAGATCTACCGTTTTATCTTTTTGAAAGTTAATTCCCAGGAAATTGCTGAAGATTTAACTTCAGAAACCTTCTTGAAGGGCTGGGGAGCGTTCAAAAATCCCAATGATATTAAGAATCCCCCCTCTTTTTTATATAAAATTGCCAGAAATTTGGTCATTGATTATTACCGCCAAAAAGATCAAAAAAAGACCATTTCAGTTGATGATCTGAGGATAACTGACCCTAGGTCAAATTTAGAAGAAAAAGCTATTTTAAACTCAGATTTAAGTATAGTCAAAGAGGCTTTGGGAAATTTAAAAGAAGATTATCAAACAGTCATTATTTGGCACTATTTAGATGATTTAACAATTCCAGAGATTGCCAAAGTTCTCCAAAAGTCAGAGGAGGCTACCAGGGTGATGCTTCATCGAGCGTTAAAAGAACTTAAGGGCAAATTATCTTAATTTAGAGTAATAAAATGGCCGTTTTTCCGTCATAATATAAGAGATGAGTGAATCAGATCTTATTAAAAAAATTCGGCTTTTAAAGCAAATTAGGCCCAGGAAAAACTGGGCTCTTTTGATTAAAAGAGAGCTCTTTAAAGAACCCCCCACCACTTCTCGTGAGGTGTCTTTTTTGAGTATATTTTCTCCTGAAAAGTGGTGGGGGGTTAATTATAGATTTGCTTTAGCCACTTTGTTATTTATGGGGATTTTAGCCTCAGGGGCTGTCAATCTTGCCCAAAATTCTTTACCTGGTGACTTTCTCTATCCTGTAAAAAGGATTTCAGAGAAAAGCCAGGCGATTTTTGTTTCTGAAAAAGAGAAGCCAAAAGCGCAGTTAGAGTTGGCGAATAAGAGGTTGGATGAATTAACCCAGATTGC
>JAHCSE010000027.1 GCA_018609195.1 Patescibacteria group bacterium | reverse complement strand
TCCACCAGCTTCTTCTTTCTCTTCCTCTTCTTTAATAATTTGAGCTGGGATAATGTTTTCAGATCCTGGAGTTAAAGTATCGCTCCAGTCCCAACCAGAATCGGTTCGATTATAAGATTTTCCAGTAGGAGCTTTCTCATAAGAAACTTGGTCCCTAATCTCTCCATTAGGTAAAACTAGATTTAATCCATCCCCATTATTATTTAAAGTAATTTTTGAAGTTTGACGAGAAAGAACTAAAAAACTCTGAGGAGAAATTTTTGTTCCTTCGGGGAAAATATAAGTTTTTGTTTTACCACGTATATCTTGAATCTGCCAGCCAGAAAGATTAACTTTAAAATTATTTTTATTAAAGATTTCAATCCATTCTTCTTCAGCATCGGGGCCGGTGGGGGAGGGTAAAATTTCATTTATTAGAATTCCGAAAGGATAGACAATTGGTTTAGGTTGAGGTTTGTCCTCAGAAGTTTCAGCGGGGGAGGGAGCGGCAGAGGATTGAGACTCTTCTTGAATTTCAAGCCCAGCTTCGGGCCCGGTCAAAATTTCTGGTTCAGACTCAGACTCGGACTTAGTTTCTACTGGAGCCGAGAAACGATTTTCCTCCCCAGCTGTAAGTACCAAAGTCCATTCCCAAACTCCGTCAGTTTTTCTGGCATAAGATTGCCCTTCAGGAGCCTTACCTTCATAGAAAGCAGAATCAACAACACTCCCTAAAGGATTATTTAAAATTAATCCTTCTCCGTCATTATTTAATACTATTTTAGAGGTAGGGCGACCCAAAACTAAGAACCCATAACCTTGAATATCGGTACCATCAGGGAAAGTATAAGATTTTGTACTTCCTTGCGTATCCTCAACTTCCCAACCAGAAAGGTCCACTGAGGTGGCATTACTATTAAAGAATTCAATGAATTCCTCCTCACTATCTGCCCCTTCTGGGGAAGGTAAAAATTCATTAATGAAAATATTTGAAGGATAAGTTACTGGTTCTGTTTGGCTCGTTGGAGGTTCAGGTACTTCGCAAACACCGCCTTCATCTATTTGTCCATCGCAATCGTTGTCTATTTGATCACAGATTTCATCGGTTGGGACGCCAGGCGTGCAGGTTTGGGCTATTCCATTCGTACAACTCTCTAAAGTTACCTCACAGGCGCCTACTCCACAAGTAATCACCCCTAAATCTTCGTCAATGAAACCATCACAATCATTATCTATCCCATCGCAAATTTCTGTAGTGCAAACAGGCTCTGGGGGAAGCTGACTACCAGAGCCTTTGGGGTTAGGATTATTATTTAAAATAAAATCATTAGCGTTATCATTAGTGTCTTGATAATTTCCACTTAAAAATTTTCTTTCTAAGCTTTGGCTAGCTCCAAGATTTTCTGGAAATATTGCCCCCTCTCCAAAAGGATTTTCAAGGCCGCTTCCCCAGGCTAAACTGTCAATAATATTACCTTCTGAATCTAAAAGAGCAATACTATTATTTTTAGCTAAAGTCTGGGTACTTGTGACATCTGCTCCAAGGATTTCGTTATATCCCTCCTTAGAATTTGCCCACAGAAAATGTCCCTTAGCTTGGATTACGCTTCCTTCAGGAAAAACTCTAACAGAGTATTCCCTTCCAGCTTCTGTCTTCTTCCTTAATTTATAGCTACTAATATTTAGAGAGTTATCTCCAGGATTATAAATTTCAATAAAATCATTGGAAGAAGATTGACCAACAATCTGAACCTCGGTAATTAAAAGATGCTCAGCCGAAAATGATTTCGTAGGCAGTGAAAAAATAAAACCGCCAAAAAATAAAAATAAAATTATAAAAATAGAGCGTTTCATGTCGATAGGATCAACTTTCAGGATCTCCCTGCTTCTAATTTAAATCTTATCAAATTATTGGAATATTATCTATGAACCAAAAAAGCCCATCGCTGGGCAGTTTTTATTATAAGGCTCTAATTTTTTTATTTGTTTAATTCTCTAACATCTTTTTTTTCTGGACTTGAAATTCTTCCTCTGTCAAAATTCCTTTATCTTTCAGAGCGGCCAGATTTTCCAATTTTGTTACAATATCTTCTCCCATTTTTTGGTGTTCTTGTTCGGATTTACTCTTTTGACTTATATATTCTCTCACAAAATCGCCAAAATCTTTTACTTGGTTTTTACTTACATTCCTAATGCTCGCTTTATTTCCTGAGGCAAAAATAGTAATCTTTCCCATCATTATTCCTTTTTCATACTGAATTGACGAAATCTTATCGTAAGGAAAATCTTCTACTCTCAGCCTAAGCAATCCTTTAACAATAAAGATCAACCTTTTATTCGTAGCTACAAGGATGCCAGTAGATATTTCTTCTTCGTAATTCCCTTCGATTATTCTCTCTATTGTCTCCTCCTCCGAAAGAATACCTGGGAGTTCTTTAACCTCTCTTTTTTTAACAATTTTACTACCACTATCTAATGTTTTAATTTTCTCTTGTATTTCTTTTAATGTCGGCATATTAGTTCACATTTCTATTATAATCCATAACCATTTGCGAAACAAAGGCCCAAGGCAATCCTCGGATGATATTATCAAACCTTTATTTCCATCTCAAATTTAAGCCAAGTGAGTTGATTGTGATTTTAAATAAAACCGCCTTCTTGGCGATTTTTTCCCCCAGACTTTGTGTAATAGATAAATTTAGCGGTTTTAAAAACAAAACAAAAAAGAGGACTAATCCTCTTTCGTACTTTTATAGGGACTCAAAAGAGAAATATCTGCAGCGTCAAGACTCCTTGACAAAGCCACGCCATAATGTTATATTAATTAAGAGCCTATATAACTGTATAGGATACGTACCGCTGAAAGGAGGAATCTATGATCTGATTACCTTTGCCCGTTAGCCACAAGACGATAAGCAGAAAGGAAAGAAGGAGTCAACTATGCAAGGACGAATGAAGGCAATGGTAACGGTTCTCGGTTTGGCCGCAGTTCTGTCCGTGATCGGCGGGGTCGCACTGGCGACACACACCGACCCGAACGAGCTCCACGCCTGCTTCGAGACCGCCGACATTGGTGACCAGGGCGGCACAGAGCTATCCATTGTTAGCGACCCCGCCCTGTGCGATCCGGACGACGAGACGGCGATTTCCTGGAACCAAACGGGACCACAGGGACCAGCAGGTCCACAAGGTCCGCAGGGACCAATAGGTCTGACAGGACCAGCAGGTCCACAGGGCCCGTCTGGTCTCAGCGACTTTGAGATGGTTTTCACCACTAGTCCACTCGCAAGCGACCCGTTCGTAGCTATCCTTCTGCCTTGTCCTGGTGGCAAGCAGATTATAAGCGGAGGCTTCGACATCTTGTCGCCAGGCGGAGGAGTGATAGAAATTGTCACCAGTGCTCCATA
This sequence comes from Patescibacteria group bacterium, assembly GCA_018609195.1. GTDB lineage: Bacteria > Patescibacteriota > Minisyncoccia > Minisyncoccales > RBG-13-36-15 > JAHCSE01. Next base: position 24,042 of record JAHCSE010000027.1, on the reverse strand, counting down.
CAGCTTAGGGTGGCATGTTCGCGCTCGCGCTTCGGCCAATTTCCAAAACGACGACCTATGGCAACTCAGGGCCTCCGCGCTCTGTGCCACAGTCGCGCCGTAGCAACAGCAATTTACTGGAATAAACACCAGTGAACAAAGGGCGGGAAAGTTTCGTAGTACGAAGCCTTTCCCGCCCTGTTTTATTTTTTCTCCATAAAGACTAACTAGTATAAAATAGGGTTTAGTCCATAGAGAACCAACGTAGGCTTTTTTCTTTGTGGGAGGGCGGTAATTTCACCGTTAGGAATAAAGTGTAGAAATCTGAAGTTTTTGTGGGACAATTCATCCTATCAAAAAACCGCCTTCTTGCCCACCTAAATTTTTTCCAAAAACTTGGGCGGGCTTGGCGATTTTTTGCTTGACTCTTTCTATTTATTTGATATATTACTTATAGCTCTTAAAATAAAAAAACAAAAAAGGAGGCAAAATGAGCGGGAAGAAAAGGGCAACTGTTTTCCTAAGCGAGCAAGAAGATTTAGAATTAGCTCAAAGGCTATCAAAAGAAGTTGGAGTAAAAATAGTTGATTTTTCTCTGACATCAGGTGAGCCAACTGAGTTCAATCCATTAGTGCCTGATATGCCTACTGGCATCCGAGAAATAATAAGGATTGCTGCTCTAGAAGAAGCCGGTTGTGAATTGATCAACCCCGAATTCTTTAGCGGGGCTGTACTTGGTAGAGATATTGATAATAAAAAAATATTTAGAGGGAATATTAAGGAAACTCCAGCAGTGATTTCAGATTTGCTTCAAAAACCAATACACCTTGCCTACGATTGGGATCGTATCGCCTATTGGGACTTAGGAGATTTTGAAGCACTGCTTCAATCTCTCTCCCCAACAGGTTATTTGCTTATCGAAAAAGTAAGAGTGCTGCTCTTCTCCGATGAAATTGCAAGACTTAACAATGGGGAGGTCGTGACACCAATATACTGGGGTGGTTTAAATTCTCTGGGCATTGTTGAAGATAAACTTGATACTTACGCAGTTAGAGATGGCAGACTTTACAGAGTATGGGCACATCTCATAGACTAATCGCTCATTATAATAAACAAAGACTCACCGCATCCTTGTGGTGAGCTTTTTCTTTTATTAAAAAAATGAGATTTAAACCCCTGCTTCTAATTTAAATTTTAACAAATTATTGAGATGCTATCCATAAAAAAACTGGGCTCCTATTATGAAGGAGCCCTTATAATTGCGAGAAGAAGAGGAGGAAAAATTCCTCCTCTTCTTCTGCCCAAGGGAGGGTATGTTGGGCGTTGTAGACTATAGAACCTCTTAGTAAAAGAGGCTAGAAACGATCTCAAACAATCATATTTTTCCACCACCTCCTTTGGTCGCGGGATTGTGAAAAGGTACTGCTCACCTCTTTTCAGAGCGTGATTTTCCAAGTTTATTACAAGCAAGGAACTCTGTCAAGCCCAGTAGTGAAAATTTGACTACCTTCGGTATCTAAGTATTTTGTAAAACAAAATACTTGTCAAATTTCTACTACGGGGCAAGTGGACACCTGATTTTAAAATAAAATCGCCGTTTCGGCGATTTTCTTGTAGGTTTTTTTAATAAACAAAGTTAGAACTTATTTAATTAAACTACTCCGTTTATCAAAAGCGACCTCGCAAGCTGTTTATCTGCCTCAATAAAATCAAAATTCGGCAGATCATTAATTCTTATTCAAGCAAGGTCATCATGAACCCTGAGGGAGGGTTCGCCTTCTAGGATTTTACACCAAAAACTAAAAAAACGATGTTTTTTCCCATCAGGTCGATTGTAATCATGTTCATAAATGAAAAAAGATTCTTCAACTTGAATTTTAACTCCAAGTTCCTCTAAGATTTCTCGCACCAAGCAGTCTTCGGCTTTTTCACCAGGCTCTATTTTACCACCAGGAAATTCCCATCTTCCAGGATAAGGCTGGTCTTGACCTCTTTTGGTAATTAAAACTTCTTTTCCTCTTCGGATAATTGCTGCGGTTACATTGATGTAATTTTCGCTAGCGAGATTAGAGTAAAGCATTTTGGCCAGGGTATTTCATTCCTAAATGCTGATAGGCTAATTTTGTTGCTGTTCTTCCCCGGGGGGTTCTTTCGATAAACCCTAATTGCATTAAATAGGGTTCGTAAATCTCCAAAATTGTATCTTCCTCTTCCGAGGTGGCAGCAGCCAAGGCCTGGAGGCCAGCTGGCCCTCCTTCAAATTTTTTAATAATTACTTCCAGAATTCTTCTATCTCCAGATTCCAGCCCTTCCTCATCAATTTCTAAAAATCCTAGAGCAGATTCGACAATTTCTTTGGTAATTTCTCCTTTCCCTTCCACTTGGGCAAAATCCCTCACCCTTTTTAATAAGCGATTAGCCACTCGTGGAGTAAAACGAGATCTCTTGGCAATTATTTTTATAGCGTCTGGTGTTGTTTGAACCCCCAAAATTCGACTGGACCTTTGGATAATTCTTTCAATATCTTCAATCTCATAAAAATCTAATTGGAAAGTGGCTCCAAACCGAGATCTTAAAGGAGAACTCAAAAGAGCAATTCTGGTGGTAGCTCCAATGAAGGTAAAACGGGGGATTTTAATCTCCATGGTGTTAGCCATGGGGCCCCTACCCAAAATTAAATTTAATTTGTAATCTTCCATAGCAGGATATAATAACTCTTCACAGATTTTATTAATCCGGTGACATTCATCAATAAAAAGAACATCTCCTTCTGAAAGATTGGTTAAGATAGCTGCTAAATCCCCGGCTTTTTCAATAGCAGGCCCTGAGGTGATTCGAAGATTTACTCCTATTTCATTAGCAATGATATAAGAGAGGGTGGTCTTTCCTAATCCGGTTCCACCATAAAATAAGAGATGCTCAACAGGCTCTTTTCTCTTTTTTGCAGCTTCAATGATTACTCTAAGGTTTCTTTTTACTTTTTCCTGACCAACATATTCCTCCCAGATTTTCGGCCTTAAAGTCTGATCTAAAGTTTTATCTTCTTCAGTTGGTTTCGGAGAAGTCTGTTTTAAATCCATTTGCACTTGATCCCCACTACCTATTAACAATAGGTGAAGAGGGTTGGTCCCACACCAAGAAAATTGGTAGTGGGACTTGACAAATATTTAATAATTTGTTATATTAATGATGAAGTAACCCCGAAGCTGGGGGTTTAATTTTTAGAAGTTCTCTCAGCTGGCTAATCTGGTTGAGGCTGGATTATTCCTCGGAGAGTTTCTATTTGAGGTAAACACGCTTCAAGAAACCCCCCAGCCTCGGGGTTATTTTTTTACTCTCCAGTTACTCGCTCTACTTCTTCTATCGTGGTTATTCTCTGGAGGACTTTTATCAGACCATCTTGATGCATTGTGACCATCCCTTTTTTCATTATTTTTTCTCTTAAAGATGAGATTGAAGGTGAAGTTAAGATAAATTTTTCCATTTCCTCGTCAACTAAAAAAGCTTCAAAAATTCCAATTCTCCCTCGATAGCCAGTAAAGTTACAATTTTTGCAACCCTTAATCTGGGGAATCTTTAGAGATTTACTCAAAGGAGGAATTTTAACTTCCTTGGGAAGATTCTTTAATGCTTTCTTGATCTTCCTTAGTGAATCCGAGGGAGGGGTAATAAGTTTTCCACATTTTTTACAAATTTTCCTGAGCAATCTTTGGGCAATGGTAAGACTAATGGCTGGCGCAATAGTAACAGGTTTCTCTCCCAAAGCTTGAAGCCGGGCAACGGTGCCAGCTGCATCGTTAGTGTGTAGGGTGGTTAAAACCAAGTGGCCAGTTAAAGCAGCCTGGAGAGCGATTTTAGCTGTCTCTGAATCCCTAATTTCTCCAACTAAAACTACATCCGGGTCTTGCCTCATAATCGATCTTAGGCCTTTCGCAAAATCATAACCTTTTTCAGGGACTGTCTGGGTTTGAGAAATCCCTTCTAAATGATATTCAATTGGGTCCTCGATGGTGATAATTTTAATTTCTGGTTTCTGTATTTTCTTTAAAAAGGCATACAAAGTCGTAGTTTTTCCTGAACCTGTGGGCCCAGTGACAACAATCATTCCATGTGGCCTTTCAATTTCCTTTCTGAAAATTTCTAATAGGTCTTTCCTTAACCCCAGGGCCTCTATTTCAACTAAGGTTTTAGGATTTAAAATTCTTAAGACAATTGATTCTCCATATTCAGCAGGTAAAGTAGAGGTTCTAATTTCAATTGGAGCCTCCTCTAAAATTATTGAAAATCTGCCATCTTGAGGGCGATCGGTGATGTTCAATTTGATGCCAGAAAGAAGCTTAATTCTAGAAAGAAGAGGGCGGTAGATTTTTACATTCAAAAACATCACATCATGTAAAATACCATCAATTCTCACTCTCAATTTAACTCGATCTACTTCAGGTTCAATATGTAAATCAGAAGCTTCCAATAGTATTCCTCCTCCTAATAATACTTCAGATATTTCAGTGATTTTCTTTCCCAAAAGTTCTTCAATTTTTTCCCGGAAGTCAGGAATATTTTTTATTTTTTTCTTAAGATCTAAAATAACGGGAGAGGAAATCTTTATTTCGCCGGTAATTTTAACATCCACCATCGATTTAAAATTTACTTTTCTCCAAACTTTTTCTAAACTAAAGAGAAAGTTTCAAGTTATTTCAGCCTATCTTATTTTCTAAAAATCGTCAAATTTATTAGTGATGATTGAATATATAACAAATTATCCTTCGCAGACCAAAAAATTGGGTGGGATTTTAGCCAACAAGATTACTAAAATTAAATCAAAGAGGGAAGACGCTTTAGTTTTTGGTTTAGAGGGAGATTTAGGAGGAGGAAAAACCACTTTTTTACAAGGCTTTGCGAAAGGATTAGGAATAAAAGAAAAAGTCTTGAGCCCAACTTTCATTCTAATGAAAAGATTTAAAATAAGCCATTTAGCCATTAAACCATTTAACTATTTTTATCACATTGATTGCTACCGAGTTCAAAAAACGAAAGAAATTTTAGACTTAGGTTTTAAGAAAATAATTTCTGATCCTAAAAATATCGTAGTCATTGAATGGGCAGACAAAATTCGTAAAATTCTGCCAAAAGATACCTTTTGGGTTAAATTTAGCATCATGAATAAAGGTATGAGAAAAATAACCTTTCTAACTAAATCAATTGTGATAAAATAAAAAATGGGGAATAAAAAAAACCGCTTTATTATTATCGATGGGAATGCTGTTTTACACAGAGCCTATCATGCTCTGCCTCCCTTAACCACGAAAAAGGGAATACTGGTCAACGCCATTTATGGATTTTTGTTAGTTTTTCTAAAAGCAATCAGAGAATTCCAACCAGATTTTATTGCTGCTACCTTTGATTTACCAGCTCCCACATTCCGACACCTAAAATTTAAAGCTTACAAGGCCACTCGGATCAAAGCCCCAGATGAGTTTTATCAGCAAATGCCAAAATTAAAAGAGATTTTGAGGGCTTTTAATGTTCCTATTTTTGAAAAAGAGGGTTTTGAAGCAGATGACCTTATTGGGACTTTAGCTAAGATAATTCAAAAGAAACAGGTTTTTCCAGAAATAGAGACTATTATTTTAAGCGGTGATTTAGATATGTTACAACTTGTGGATAAAAAAACGAAAGTTTACGCCCTCAAAAAAGGAATCAAAGAGACCATTTTATATAATAGGAATAAAGTTTTAGAAAGATATCAAGGTCTTAAACCCTCCCAGCTTCCTGATTTTAAAGCCTTAAAAGGAGACCCCTCAGATAATATCCCTGGAGTCCCTGGTATTGGAGAAAAGACAGCAATTAAGATTCTAAAAGAATTTAGGAGCTTGGAGAATCTTTACCAAGAACTGGAAAGAAAATCAGAAAAAGCCAAGAAACTAAAAACGAAGGTAAAAGAAATTTTAATTCAATCTAAAGACCAAGCCTTTCTCAGCAAGGTATTAGCGACCATAAGAACTGATGCTGAAATCGATTTTATGCTGAAAAGATGCCAATGGGGGAAATATGATAAAAAAAAGATTGTTAAACTCTTCAAAGATCTGGAATTTTATACTTTAATTCCCCGCCTACCAGGTCTTTAAATCTCTTTCTAAATCGTGAAATATTGTGGTCTCCAAAATTGCTTTAGTAATTTTGGAGTATTAGTTAGAATGAAATAACGTTTAACCATGGTCAAAATTCTTATTGAAAAAGAGGAAGCTTTAAAAAGATACAATCAGCTGATAAATATTAGATTTCCTGGAATAATTGCCTTTCTTTTTGCTGCCCTTATTTTAAAAATTTTTTTGAAGGTCCCCTTCCCTAATTCTTTATTTCTCCTCGTTTCTTTTATGGCTACCTCAACCATTATTTATGACCTCCTCTTTAGGCAGATTAAAAAACCTAAAATCTCCCAGATTGTTAATAGCTATTTTGGTTATCTGCTTTTTGATTTAATTATTTTAACTATGATTATTTATATTATTGGTGGAGTAACCTGGATTGGCTTCATCTTTTATGGTCTCTATATCTTTACTAATTTTTTACTCTTCCCCAGAAGTTACTTACTTTTTTTTATTTTCTACTCCTCTTTTTTATATACCTTATTGGTCAGTATTCAATATTTAGGAATTTTTCCTCCTCAATCCATCTTTTCCTTAGAAGAAAGGGTTGCTCAAAATCCTTTTTATGTATTATCCACTTGGATGGTGGCTATTATTTTCCTCTGGGTTTTAGGTTATTACGGAGACACTTTTTATAAAGCCTTACAAGGAAAGATTGAAGAACTTCAAAAAACAAGAGGGGTGCTTGAAGAAGAAAGGGCGTCTTTAGAAATTCGAGTGAGGGCAAGGACAAATGAGCTGCGAGAGGAAAGAGAAAGCCTGGAAGAGAAAGTGAAAGAAAGGACAAAAGAACTAGAGAAAGAGAGAAAAGAATTGGCAAAAAGAATAACTGAGCTTGAAAGATTCCATAAAGTGGCAGTTGGCCGAGAGCTAAAAATGAGAGAACTTAAAAAAGAAGTAGAAAAACTTAAAAAAGAGAAAAAATAAATATGGAAAAAAATATTGCCATTGAAGCCAGCGAATTTTTACCAAAAATTTTTGCCGACATTGACCAAAGACATCCTATAACCAGCTCCTTTCTTTTTTTAATGCTCATTTTAAGATTAGTCTTTAAAATTCCCTTGCCTGACATTCTGTTTATCTTAGTTTCTTTTCTCCTCTTATTTTCCCTTCCCATCTATCTTCTCATTGATAAGGTCAAAGAAAAAAGTCCGAGGAGAGCAATCAATTACTATTTTGGTTATTTACTATTTGACCTTCTTCTTTTAACTTTAATTATTAACTTTGTTGGAGGAATAGCCTGGATTATTCCTACTATTTATCTTTTCTATATTATTACTTTCTTTTGGCTTTTCCCTTGGTTTCAGGCTATTTTTTTAGTTTTATGGGCTAACCTTTTATTTATCTTATTAGTTCTTGTCACTTATTTTGGAATTTTACCCCATTTTGATATATTTTTAACTGAAGAGAAAAACCCCCAGAATTTCCCTTTTGTTCTAACGTCAACCATTATTGCTTTGACTATTATTGTTTTTTTGGGTTATTCCAGTGATGCTTTCTATCGGCTTTTGGATAAAAAAATCAAAGAGCTGAGAAGAAAAGGAAAAGAACTAGTCTCAACGAAAAAATTCCTGGAAGCAGAAGTTGGAAAAAGAACAAAAGAGCTGCAAGAAGAAAGAAAGAAAATGGCAAAATTGGTTGAAGAGAAAACGAGGGAACTTAAAGAAAGAAGGAAAATTGTTGAAGCTAAGGTTGAAGACCTTGAGAAATTCCACAAAATGGCAGTTTCCAGAGAATTAAAAATGGCTGAAATCAAAGAAAAAATTGAAAAACTGAAAGAATTACAATCAAAACAATGAATAACATCTCCCCAAAAGATATCGAAGCATTAGAAAGATTTAATACCAACATTAATCTAAGGACCCCAACAATTGTTGCTTACCTTTTATTAATGCTTATTTTAAAAGAGGGATTTGGCATTCCTTTTCCGTATATTGCCTTTTTCTTGGTTTCTTTTATGCTGTTGTCTTTCCTTGCCCTTGCTTTTTATTTTGATAGATTTCCTTCCCGAGGTGAAACTATCCTCAATGCCCTTTTTCTCTATTACATCTTTGATCTATTTCTCTTAACCTTAGTTATTTATTATCTAGGAGGAGTAACCTGGTTAGGTTTTATTTTTTATTCTTTTTATCTTCTAATAACCTTTATGACTTTTCCTCGCTGGCAGGCCCTTTTCTTAACCGCCTGGATAATCTTTCTTTATTTAGGTGTAGCTTTTTCCCAATATTTCCAAATTTTCCCTTTCTTCTCTCTTTTCTTACCTGGAAGTCAGACCCCTCTTAATTTTCCTTATGTGTTCACTACGGGTGTTGTCTTTAGCGCAACTTTTATTTTAGTTGCCTTTTACAGCCAGGGTTTTTATCAATTATATGCCAGTAAAATCTTGGAACTCCAAGGGGCAAAAGAAATCTTGGAAAAAGAAAGCGCCTCCTTAGAAAAAAGGGTAGAATCAAGAAAAAAGGAACTGGAAAAAGAAAGAAAGGGTCTTGAAGAGAGAATTGGAGAAAGGAAAAAAGAACTAGAAAATGAGGAGTTGGTACTTAGCGAGAGAGCAGAGGAAATGGAAAAATTCCAAAAGATAGCTTTGGGCCGAGAAGAAAAACTGAGGGAGTTGGAGAGGGAACTAACCAAACTTAAAAAGAAATTAAAACCATAAATTTATGTATACCGGAATGATTTTAACAGCCTTTGTCTCCTGGTTTATTTCTTTTGCTGCATTTTTTGCTTCCTTCAATCTTTTTACCAGAAGCAAAGGGAAGAGAGTTATTCTAGCTTTTGCCGGCTTTTGGTTAACAGTTGGAATTTTGTGGTTTCTGGCTGGTCTAAGACTTTGGTTCGCTTGGCTTGGCCGCTTTGATATTGACCAAACGATCTTTACCATTGATCAAGTTGTTGTCTTAGCTCAGTTTCTTACCATTCCCTATTTTGCTGCTCGGCAATGGTTTACCAAAGAAAAAATAAATATCGGAATAGCTGTCATCTTTGCTATCATTACCCTCATAGGCGTATTCTTTCTTTTTACAGAGGGTATCGAGGTAAGGGAAATAACTTATTTTGCCAGTAAATACTCTCCAAACAAAATTACCTTTACCTTATTTGCGTTTATGCTCATTGTACTCGTGATTAGTCTCTTCATAAGTTCAATGAAAGAAATAATTCATCGGGTTAAGAAAATTCCAATCCCGAGATCCTTTCTTCTTGCTAATTCATCTGTTCTTCTCTACGCTACCATTGGTCTTTTCGATGAGCGGGGATTAGTTGCCGGCTGGCCCTTGGTTTTTTTCCGTCTATTTTTCATATTAGCTGCAATTTTAGCCTATCTTTCCTTTGAAGAAAAAAAGTAATAAAAAAATGGCAAAAAAAAATCCAAATAAAGAGGTGATTTTTGAAAAAAGAACAAGTGTTTTCTTTAAAATTTTAATTGGTTTATTATTTTTAGCTATTTTCCCCATTAGTTTTTCGGTTTTTTTAACAATTCTTAGTTATAGAGATTTTATTTTCAAGAGTCTTCTTCCTGATTTACCTCCGGAGAGAATCCAAGATGCCTTAGTCATTGAACAAAATATTGAAATTCAAGCCGGCTTGATTTTATTTCTTTCTGGAATCTTCGCCCTATTTTTAGGATTATTAATTTCCCGTCATTTTTCCCAGGCTATCGGAAGAATTTCAGATGGACTGAAAAAAGTTATGGCTGGAAACCTCGATGTTAAAATAAAAATAACGAGCAGAGATGAAATCGGAGAAGCCACTTATTTTTTTAATAAAGTAGTGGAAAATCTAAGAGAATCTCAATTAAAATTAACTACCAGGGAAAAAGAACTTAGAGAGAAAACTTTTGAATTAGCAGGAAAAGTTAAGGCTCTGGAAATTTCAGGTAAAGAAACAGAAAAAGCCAGATTAGCTGCCTTAAATATTTTAGAGGATATTGAGACAGCCAGAACGGAATTGAAGAGAGAAAAAGGAAGAATTGAAAAAATAATTTTATCCTTAGTTGATGGACTATTAGTTTTACAAGATAATGAAATTTTACTTTTAAACCCTTCAGCAGAAGAAATATTAAGGATAAAAGGAGAAGAAATTTTCGGCAAATCTTTAGACCTTTTATTACAATATCCAAATTTGAAAATTCTTTATCAATTCCTAAAGAAAAATATTAAAAAGCCAATTGTTCGGGAAGAACTTGTTTTTAAAAAACCAGAAAGGACTTTTCAGATTACTCTCATTCCTATCATTAAAGGCCAAGACTTAGTTGTACTCCATGATGTTACTCGGGAAAAATTGATTGAGCAAATGAAGACAGAATTTGTTTCTTTATCTGCCCATCAATTGCGTACTCCCTTATCTGCAATTAAATGGACTTTGAGGATGATTTTAGATGGAGATTTGGGTAAAATCACCAAAGAACAAAGAGATTTTTTACAAAAAACTTATCTTTCAAATGAGAGAATGATAGATTTAATTAACAATCTTTTAAATGTAGCAAGAATTGAGGAGGGAAGATATCTTTACAAGCTTTCTCTGTATAGAATTGAAGATATTGTTCAATCAGTGATTAATTCTTATAAAGAAGAAACAAAAAGGAGAAAGATTTCGCTTGGATTTAGAAAACCTAAAGAGAAAATTCCCAAGCTTAAAATGGATGTTGAGAAAATGAATTTAGCTATTCAGAATCTTATTGATAATGCTATTAGATACACTCCTTCTGGAGGGGAGGTGACAGTTTCTTTAGAAAGTGATAAAAAGGAAATAGAGTTCGAAGTGAAAGATTCGGGGGTTGGTATTCCCCAAAATCAACAAGAAAGAGTTTTTAGTAGATTTTTCCGAGGAGCTAATGTGATGAGAATGGAGACTGAAGGGGCTGGCCTGGGTCTATTTATTACCAGAAACATAATTGAAGCTCATGGGGGGAAAATTTGGTTTGAGTCAAAAGAGAATAAAGGAACTACTTTCTATTTCACGTTGCCTCTAAAAAGAACTTAAAGGTCAATTAAAAAAGTTGAGTTGATTTCAAAATCGTGTTAAAATGAAAACAGCTCTAATTATTAACTAACGTTGTTTGTTTTATGGCTAAAAAAATTTTATTAGTTGAAGATGAGCAATTAATGATCGATCTTTTGAAAAGAAAATTAACTCAAGAGGGTTATGAGATTTCAGTAGCCAAAGATGGAATTGAAGGATTAGAAAAGATGAGAGAAATCAAACCTGATCTCATTTTGCTTGATATTGTTATGCCGAGAATGGGAGGATTTGAGGTAATGGAGGAGATGATAAAGGAGGAGGAATTAAAGAAAATACCGGTTATAGTTATTTCTAACTCTGGTCAGCCAGTGGAATTGGACCGGGCTAAACAATTGGGGGCAAAAGACTGGTTAATAAAAACTGACTTTGATCCCCAGGAAGTAGTCGAAAAAGTAGTAAAACAAATTGGCAGATAAGGTCATCTGAACATTTAAACATATTAACATTTAAACAAAGATTAAATTCAAAGTGTTTAGATGCTTAAATGCTTAAATGATAAAATGAAATGCCAAAAACTATTCTCATCATTGAGGATGACAAATTTTTAAGGGAATTGATTGTCCAAAAACTTATTAGAGAAGACTATGAAGTTTCCGAAGCCGTGGATGGAGAAGACGGGATTAAAAAAATTAAAGAAGAGAAACCAGACCTGGTTTTGCTCGATCTTATCTTGCCAGGCATTGATGGTTTTGAAGTTTTGTCAAGAATGAAAGAAGAACCTGACCTGTCTTCAATCTCGGTGATTATCCTTTCTAACCTTGGCCAGAAAGAAGATGTGGAAAGAGGCCTAAAGTTAGGGGCAGTTGATTATTTAATTAAGGCTCACTTTACCCCTGGGGAGATTATTGAGAAGATCAAAAAAGTCCTGAAATAGACCCTACCCCGAAGTAGAACAAAGTTCACTTCGGGACTAGTCCCGCACCGAACTTCGTTCTGGTGCGGGGCGAATTACTAATCAGTACGCTGTCGCTCAATGCGACAGCGTAATCCGTAGGTTTTTTTATGATTATTTTTCTTTACGGTCCAGATACTTATCGATTAAAGAAAAAGTTAAAGGAAATAATTGAACACTATACAAAGATCCACAAAAGTGGCCTTAATTTAAAATATATCGATCTTCAGAAAGATAGTTTTCAAGATCTAAAAGAAATAATTCAGTCAATCCCAATGTTTGCTGAAAAGAAACTCCTTATTTTAAAAAATATCTTTTCCAATTCAGATTTTGTAAAGAAATTTTCAGAGCAAGCTGAAATTTTTCTTAAATCAAAAGACATAATTTTATTTCAGGAGGAAAAGGAAATTAAAAGAACGCATCCTTTACTCCAATTTCTAAAAAAACATGGGGAATCTCAAGAATTTAAGTTTTTGGAATACCAGCAGCTAAAAAATTGGGTGAAAAAAGAATTTGAAAAAGAAAAAGTAAGAATTGATTCTCCAGCCTTACATAAACTGATAGATTTTCTTGGCAATGATCTTTGGCAGCAGGCTCAAGAAATAAAAAAACTCACAGCTTATAAAATTAAAGAAAAAAACCCTGTTATTACAACAGAGGATATTGAACTTTTAGTTAGACCCAAAATTGAGTTAGATATTTTCAAAACTATTGATTTTTTAGCTTCAAGGAATAAAAAAAGAACTCTTTCTTTAATTCATCAACATTTAGAAAAAGGAGACCCCCCTTTATATTTGTTATCGCTCATTAACTTTCAATTTCGGAATCTTTTACTCATTAAATCGAAAGAAGAATCTTTACCCGATATGAGAATGATTCACACTTTTCATTTAAGCCGAGAGTTAGGCCTGCATCCTTATGTCATAAAAAAAACAATAAAACTTACAAAGAAATTTTCTCTGGAAGAATTAAAAAAAATCTACAAAAAAATTTTTCAGGTAGATTTAGCAATAAAAACTGGCAAAACTGATCCTGAAATAGCCTTAGATATGTTCATTGCTGAAATTTAAATTGATCCAAAGGGAAAGGCAGGTCAGAGACCTGCCTTTATGATTGCGGCGAAGAGAATATGATTGCCTATTAGGAGCAGGGTATAGCGTGAAACTCCTCGATTCTTCCCTTACTTAACATCCAGGCTGCAGCCTCAATGTTAACTGCGGGGTGATAGGCAGAATCCCAGCCAAATCTTGCTTGCGGCGTGTCGAGCCAAGTTGAATGCAAGAACTGGGCTAGGCCTCGTTCCTCATCACGTCCCGTGGCTTCCGGGTCGTAACGGGACTCACATTCGACGATCTGTTCCAAGATTTGATTTCCGACCCCATACTTTGCAGCATAGAGTTGAATCAGGAAGGTGATTTCCTCCCGACTCTCTACTCCATCTGCTAAGTTAGGGTCAGTTTGTGGTGAACCCGTAGGCAAACCACTTGGCAGAACTAGCTCTGCAGTTTCCTCTTTTCTGCTGGCTTTTATAGCCTCTCTGAGAGCTGGTTCTACCAGGGGATCTTGCCGCTCTACCTTTTGATCGGAGATACCTAATGAGGTTTCTCCAGGTTTGGCGACATTCTTTGTGTCAGTGAGGAGCGAGACCCCCAGAACCAATACCAGGAGAATTAACCTGCTCCCTACTGACCATCGGATAGTCGTCAAATCTTGATCCCTCCTTTCGGTCTCTCCGCCACAAACTTATTGTATCATAAAAGAAAAAGATTGTAAACCCCGTACCTATTTTGCCTCTCAATTTACGCCTTTCGCAGAATAAGAAGAAAAGATGAGTTAAACTCTGGCGGCACACGGTGGGCGAATAGCCCAGTCCTCCGGAGGAGGACAAACTATTCGTTTAGTGTGCCGCTACGGAATTCAGTTGCAAAATAGGTACGGGGTAAATACTTTTTAAGTTTTATTTACTAATTTAGTTACTCTTGATTTTTTCCTATCTGCAGCTCCTTTCTTAATCACTCCAACTTTTACTGCCTTATCTAAAGCTTTGTAAATTTTAGGTAAGAGATTTTTTACTTCTTCTTTTTTCTCAAGCATTATCAATTTTTTCAACTCTTTCAAGAGTTTTTTTATTTTATTCTTGTAAATTAAATTTCTCGTTCTTCGTCTTAAACTTTGGCGGAGAGCTTTTTTAGCTGATTTAGTTATCGGCATAAATTTTTTATCCTTTAAGCTTTTTATTAACCCTTCGATTTCCTCAGGGTTAATCCTGAACGAAGTTGAAGGATTAAATCTCTTAATTCTACTGCTCGCTCAAAATCAAGCAAGGCTGCTGCTTTTTGCATTTCTCTTTCTAACCCTTTTAAATCTTTCAATTCAGCTAAAGAGATAAGGTCTTCAGGAGTTTTCATTTGTTTAAATGGCCATTCCCTTACCTCTTTGATTATTGGTTTAGGTTTAATTTTGTACTTTTTATTATAATCAATTTGAATTTTTCTTCTTCTCGTTATTTCTTTTATTGCCCTTTCTATAGAAGAAGTTATTTTATCAGCATATAAAATAACACGTCCTTCAGGATGCCTGGCAGTTCTTCCCATAGTCTGAATCAAGGTAGTCTCTGATCTTAAAAATCCTTCTTTATCCGCATCCAAAATTATAACTAATGATACCTCTGGTAAATCTAAACCTTCTCTTAAGAGATTAATCCCGACTAAAACATCATATTTCCCCAATCTTAATTCTCGTAAAATTTCCGGTCTTTCTAAGGTTTTGATTTCAGCATGAAGCCATTTCGTTTTTATTCCTTTTTCAGCTAAAAAGTCAGAGAGATCTTCAGCCAACCTCTTTGTTAAAGTTAAAACTAAAATTCTTTGCTTTTTCTTGACTCTTTTTTTAATTTCTTCAATTAAATCTTGGACCTGATTTCGTGTTGGCTTGACTGTAATTGAAGGTTCCAGTAAGCCAGTTGGCCTGATTAATTGTTCAACAATATATTTTTTACCGCTTTTTTCTTTTTCATATTGATTGGGAGTAGCTGAGATATAAGTTATTTGCTTTACTTTTTGATTAAATTCTTTAAAGGTGAGCGGCCGATTATCAATGGCAGAAGGCAATCTGAAACCATATTCAATCAAGGTTTCTTTTCTTGCTCTATCCTGATTACTCATTGCATTTAATTGAGATAAAGTCATATGCGATTCATCGATAAAAATTAGGAAATCTTCAGGATAATAATCAATTAAGGTATAAGGAGGATCTCCTGGTTTTCGAAATTCGAGATGCCGTGAGTAATTTTCAATTCCGTGACAATACCCTGTTTCTCTGAGCATTTCCAGATCATAATTTGTCTTTTGTTCTAATCTCTGAACCTCCAGCAATTTTTTTTCTTTTTTCAAAAGCTTTACTCTTTCTTGTAATTCAAGTTTTATATTTTCCAAGGAAATATGTAATTTTTCTTTCGGAGTGACCCAAAACTGAGCCGGGTACAACCAGAAACTGGTAGTTAAGGGTTTATACTCTAGGGTTAAAGAGGCTGGGGAAATTGAAATTTCATCCATTTTGTCTCCTAAAAACTCAACCCTGAGAATCTCTTTACCAGTTACTAAATAAATTTCAGCTATATTTCCTCTTACTCGAAAAGTCCCTGGTCTGAAATCAAAATCATTTCTTTGATATTGTAGAGCAGTTAAGTGGGACAGGAAATCCCTCCTTTTAATTTTCTTTCCTGGTTTTATTTCCAGAGAGACCTTTTGATAAGCTTCCGGGGAACCAATATTGTAAATACAAGAAACAGATGCCACAATAAGGCAATCATTTCTGGTCAACAAATCCTGGGTAGCAGCATGCCTCAATCTATCAATTTCTTCATTTATTTTCGCATCTTTTTCAATATAGGTGTCAGTAGCTGGTAAGTAGGCTTCAGGTTGGTAATAATCATAATAGGAGACAAAATAATGGATGCCATTTTCTGGAAAAAATTCTCTAAATTCCTGATATAATTGAGCAGCTAAGGTTTTATTGTGAGAAATTACTAAAACTGGCTTTTTAATTTTTTCTAAGACCTGAGCCATCGTAAAAGTCTTTCCGGATCCAGTTACTCCCAAAAGCACCTGGTTTTTAACCCCAGCTCTCAAATTTTCAGTCAGTTTCCCGATGGCCTGAGGTTGGTCCCCCATAGGTTTATAATTGGAAAAAAGTTTAAATTCTCTCACCATAATGGTAAAATAAAGCTAATGATTAGCTATCTTGAAGGAAAAGTTATCTTTAAAGGAGAAAAATTTATCATTTTAGATGTTAAAGGCGTAGGCTATAAAGTTTTTTTATCTCAAAAGGTACTCCATAAGATACCACAAAAAGATGGATCACTCAAGCTCTTTTGTTATTTAAATGTGAAAGAGAATGCCTTAGATTTATATGGATTTTCCAATAGAGAAGAATTAGAATTTTTTGAAACGTTAATTGATATTCGTAGCATAGGTCCCAAAGCAGCTCTCGAAATTGCTTCTATTGCTCCTATGGAGAAAATAAAAGAAGCCATCGAAACAGAAGATGAAAAGATTGTTGGAGAACTTTTTCAGATTGGCAAGAAAAAAGCTCAAATTCTCATTTTAGAGTTATCCCGAAAGATAAAAGCTCCCCCGAAAGAAAAAGAAATTTCTGAAGATGAAGCTTTCCAGGCTTTAATTAACCTGGGCTATTCTCGGACGAGAGTTAAATCTGCTTTGTCGAAGATCTCCAAAGAAATTCAGGACTCAGAGAGAAGAATTAAAGAGGCTTTAAAAATTTTAGGAAAGTAAAAAATTTTACTTAAAAATGACAAAAATTGAGAAATTAGAAAAAATAGCCAAATTAATAAGATATTGGATTTTACTTTCCACTACTAAAGCAGGTTCTGGCCATGCTACTTCTTCTCTTTCCGCTGTAGAGTTAATGGTTGCCCTGTTATTTTCTGGTAAATTTAGATTTGATCTAAAAAATCCTCAGCACCTGAACAACGATCGATTAATTTTTTCCAAAGGCCATGCTTCCCCTCTTTTGTATTCGCTTTTTGCCGCAGCTGGCTGTATAGGAGAATCAGAGCTTAAAACCCTGCGAAAGTTTGGCAGTGCTTTAGAGGGACATCCTACTCCTCGCTTCCCTTATGTGGAAGCTGCTACCGGTGCTTTGGGACAAGGTTTATCTATTGGTTTAGGAATGGCTTTAAATGCGAAATTTCTCGATAAACTTCCTTATTTTACCTATGTCTTGTTGGGAGACTCAGAGATGTCAGAAGGAGCTTGCTGGGAGGCAATAGAAATAGCTGCTTTTTACAAACTTGATAATTTAGTAGGGATAATCGATGTCAACAGATTAGGCCAGAGAGGGGAAACAATGTATGGCCATAGAATAAAAGAATATCAAAAAAGAATTGCCGCTTTTGGGTGGCAAACCATTTTGATTAAAAATGGCCACAATGTAAAAGAGATTGACGAATCTTTTTCTCAAATTGGAAAGATCAAAGGAAAGCCCACCATGATCATTGCTAAAACCATTAAAGGCAAGGGAATTTCTTTTTTGGAAGATAGAGAGGGATGGCATGGAAAAGCTTTATCTGAAGAAGATTTTGAGAGAGCAAAAAAAGAATTAGGGGGGATTGATTTTAAAATAAGAGGGAAAATAGAAAAACCAAAAAGTATAAAAGTAGCTACCCTTAAAATGAAACCGAGAAAAAGCTTAGAAAACCTACCAAAATACTCTTTAGGAGAAGAAGTAGCTACTCGAAAGGCCTATGGAATGGCTTTAGCCAGATTGGGAAATGAAAATCCTAAAGTGGTGGCCTTAGATGCTGAGGTGAAAAATTCCACCTATTCTGAAATCTTTGAAGAATATTTTCCGGAAAGATTTTTTGAGATGTTTATTGCTGAACAAAATATGGTGGGAACAGCATTAGGATTGGCTACCCGGGAAAAAATCCCTTTTGTTTCAACTTTTGCCAGTTTTGTGAGCCGAGCAGCAGATCAAATAAGAATGGCTCAATATTCAAGAAAGAGAGCAAATATTAAGTTTGTTGGTTCTCATGCCGGGGTTTCTATTGGTCAAGACGGTCCCTCCCAGAGTGGTTTGGAAGATATCGCTTTTTTCCGAACTATTAAAGGAAGTGTGATATTATATCCTTCAGATGCAATTTCGACTGAAAAATTAGTTAAAGAGATGGCAGAGCACCAAGGAATTTGCTATCTGAGAACTACCCGGATGGACACCCAAATTATCTATTCTGAAAAAGAAAAATTTAAAATTGGCAAAAGTAAAGTTTTGAAAGAAAGCCCTCAAGATAAAGTAACTTTGGTGGCAGCTGGTATTACCTTACACGAAGCGCTTAAAGCCTATGAAAGTTTGAAAAAAGAAGGAGTCTTCGTCAGGGTGATCGATTGCTATAGTGTGAAGCCTTTAGATCGCCAAAAGCTGTCAAAAGCTCTTGAAAAGACGGGAAAAATCTTGGTGATTGAAGACCATTATCCTGAAGGAGGGATAGCCGAAGCCATCAGAAGTGAACTTTCCGATTTTAAATTCCCTATTTATTCTCTTGCTGTCAGAAAAATTCCTATTAGTGGCAAACCAGAAGAACTTTTGGATTTTGAAGAAATTTCCGCAAAATATATCATAAAAAAAGTAAAAGAAATTTTAAAAAATGAAGCCAAAGAATCTTAAGACAAAGATTTTTTTAGATAGCGGAGATCCAAAGGAGGCAAAAGAAGCTTTCCGTTTCTTGAGTTTTTTAGATGGTCAGACCACTAACCCAACCTTAATTTCTAAAAACCCAGAAGTAGCCAAAAAATTAGCAAGAGGAGAGAAATTAAGTGAGCGAGAGACCCTTAATTTTTATCGGAAAACAGTTCAAGAGATTTTCCAAATAATTCCTAGGGGTTCTATCTCGATCGAGGTTTATGCCGACAAAACCACCACAACCGAAAAGATGTTGGCTCAAGCTAAAGAGATGTATTCTTGGATTAAGAATGCGAGGATAAAATTCCCTACCACGATTGAAGGCATAAAAGCAGCTCAAATAGCGATTAAAGAAGGATTAAGGGTGAATATGACTCTTTGTTTTTCTCAAGAGCAGGCAGCTGCCATTTTTATTGCCTTAAAAAAAGCTAAAAAAGGCCAAGCATTTCTTTCTCCTTTTATAGGAAGGTTAGATGATAGGGGAGAGAATGGAATGGAATTAATTAAAAATATTCTTAAAATACGAAAGGAAGCGAAAAGCAAGGTTGAAATTTTAACAGCAAGTGTCAGGAAACTGGAACATCTGTTATATGCAATTTATCTTGGTTCTGACATTGTGACTGTCCCTTTTCATATCTTGAAAGAATGGGAAAAAAAAGGTTTGATTATGCCTTCAAAAAACTTTCAATATTCGGCTCCTGATTTAAAGCCAATACCTTATCAAAAGCTGGATTTGAATTTGCCCTGGGGAAAATTCAATCTTTATCATTCCTTGACGGAAATTGGTTTGGAAAAATTCACTAAAGATTGGAAATCAATGGTCAAATAAAACTATGGGAAAAATCATCCCCGCTATTTTAACTGAAAACCGGAGAGATTTAAAAAATAAATTAAAAATGATTGTTGGTTTAACAGATTGGGTGCACATTGACATTATGGACGGAAAGTTTGTCAAAAATGTTTCGGTATCTCTGCATGATTTGAAAAAAATAAAAATCCCTTTCCATTTAGAACTTCATTTAATGGTTTTGGAGCCTCAAACCTATTTTTTAGATTGCCAGAAATTGAAATCAAAAAGAGTTATTTGGCATTTGGAGGCAGCTGAAAATCCCCTCCAAATTCTAAAGGAGATGAAAAAATATAATTTTCAGAAAGGAATGGCTTTAAACCCGGGGACTTCGATAGAAAACATTAAACCTTGTTTAGCCCATCTTGGCCTCGTGTTGTTACTAGCTGGTAATCCTGGTTTTCAGGGTCAAAAGTTTAATCCCATTGTTCTGAAAAAGGTTAAAGACCTCAGAAAGATTTCTCGACAAATAAAAATCGGAGTGGATATAGGAGTTAATCTTTCTAATATTCAGAAAATAGCGAGGACTGGAACAGATAATTTGGTGGTGGGAAGTTCCCTTTTTCAAAGCAAAAACATTAGAAAAACTCTTGAACTGTTAAAAGCCGAGGTTGCGGTTTTTTGAAATGGCAGTAAATTAATTACCAGGGCAATTGGCAGAGTAATTTAATGTTTAAAGAAATTCTTAAAAAATTTCTCCCCCCCTTTTTTATAAGCTGGTATCATTTTTTACTAGCTTTTTTAGGTGCCTTTTTCTATCAATTTCCTTCCCGCCAGAGGCGAGACTCGTCCACAAGGGCGGGAAAAAAAATGGTTGTGGTCGGGGTGACTGGCACCAATGGAAAGTCAACGGTTGTTGAATTGGCGAGTAGAATTCTTGAGGAGGCAGGGTATAAAGTTGCCTCTCTATCCTCAATTAAATTTAAAATTGGAGAGAAAGAGTGGGAAAATCTTTTAAAACAGACGATGCCTGGCCGTTTCCAATTACAGAAATTTTTAAAAAAGGCTTTGGATTCTGGTTGTCAATATGTTGTCTTGGAAGTAACTTCAGAAGGAATTTTACAGCATCGTCATCGATTTATTGATTTTGATATAGCAGTATTTACCAATTTGACTCCAGAGCATATCGAAGCTCACGGTTCTTTTGAAAAATATAAAGAGGCGAAAGGAAAATTATTCCAATCTCTAAAAGGCAAAAAAATAAGTGTTGTTAATTTAGATGATAAGAATTCTGACTATTTTTTAAATTTTCCGGCTGACGAGAAATACGGTTTCAAAATAAAAAATAAAAAATCAAAAATCAAAAATCCATACAAAAAATTAAAAATAATTGAAGCTGAAAATCTAGAAATACAGGCAAGCGGTATTAAGTTCAGCATGAATGGAACTGACTTCAATCTTAATCTGCTTGGAGAATTTAATATTTATAATAGCTTAGCAGCGATTTGCGTGGGTCTATCTCAAGGAATTTCTTTAAAAAATTGTAAATTGGCCTTAGAAAAAGTTCAAGGAATTCCAGGAAGGATGGAAATTGTCATTTCCGACCCTTTTAGAATTATTATTGATTACGCCTTTACTCCAGCTGCTTTAGAAAAGGTTTATCAAACCCTGAAACCAACAGCTAATCAATTCATCTGCGTTTTAGGCTCAGCCGGAGGGGGCAGAGATAAATGGAAAAGACCTGTTTTAGGAAAATTAGCTGGAACATATTGCGACCAAGTAATTATTACTAATGAAGATCCCTATAATGAAGATCCAATGGAGATAATAAACCAGGTGGCTCAAGGTTGTTCAAGTTCGGCAAAAAAAATCTTAGACCGAAGAGAAGCAATTAGAGAAGCTATAAATTTAGCAAAACCTGAAGATTTAGTAATCATTACTGGCAAGGGTTCTGAACCTTGGATGTGTGTTGAAAAAGGAAGGAAGATACCCTGGGACGATAGGGAGATTACCAGGGAAGAATTTAGAAAAATCTATGGAAAAGTTTGAAATCCTCGAACACGTTACTGATTTAAAGATTAAATTCTTTGGGAAAGATAAAAAAGAGCTTTTTTTGAATGCGATGATTGGAATGTATGAAGGAGCAAGGTATCAAAGCCAGGATGGGAAAATCGAAAGAGAAATTAAAGTTTCCTCTCAGGATTTAGCCTCTCTGCTAGTTGATTTTTTAAGCGAACTCCTCTATTTAACCGAAATTAATCAAGAGGTTTATCAGCAGATTCAATTTAAAAAATTCAACGATCCTTCAACAAACTCCCGCTCTAAAGAGCGAGGCTCGCCTCTGGCGGCAGGACAAGCTAAACTTGAAGGAATTCTTATTGGAAAGAAACTTCAAAGGATGGGAATACTCATTAAAGGAGTAACCTACCACAATTTAGAAATTCAGCAAAAAAAAGAGGGTGTGTGGGAGGCAACAGTACTTTTTGATATTTAGTGTCAAAATAGCGAGAAAGGGCTATGTTCCACGAGCCCTTTTCTTTTTGAGAAAATTAAGCTAAAATAAGGAGGTATTCATATATAATCCCCGTAAAATTTGTGTCTTAATTTGCATGTTGTCTAAAAAAGATTTCAAAAAGGTAACAGATTGGCTTTGGGAAATTCCAAAAAGTTTTCGGTCAGATATGCGAGTTCCAGCGAGAGCTTATGTTTCAGAAAAAATGCTCGAAGAATCTTTTAAAGATAGATCCCTTGAACAATTGGTGAATGTTGCTACTTTGCCGGGAATTGTAAATTATAGTATGGCAATGCCTGATATGCATGAGGGTTATGGGTTCAGTATCGGGGGAGTTGCTGCAATGGATGCGAAAGAAGGAGTTATCTCTCCAGGAGGAGTTGGTTATGATATCAATTGTGGGATGAGGCTTTTGAAATCAGATTACCAATCCAAAGACATTCAACCTCACTTAGATAAATTAGCTACGGAAATTCAAAAGGAAGTGCCCTCTGGCCTTGGGCGAGGAAGACAGATTAAGCTAGATATTGCTACTTTAGATAAAATTTTAGAAGGAGGGGCTAAGAGATTGGTTGAACAAGGTTATGGGGAGAAAGAAGACATTGAAAATTGTGAGGCAAATGGAAGATTAGAACAAGCAGATCCCTCAGTTGTTTCATCTCATGCGAAAAATAGAGGGAGGGATCAAGTTGGGACTTTGGGATCAGGGAATCATTTTTTGGAAATCCAAAAAGTTGAGAGCATTTTTGATGAAAAAGTAGCTGAAGCTTTCGGTCTCTTTCAAAACCAAGTAGTGATAATGATTCATACGGGGTCTCGAGGTTTCGGCCATCAAATTGCAACTGACTATATCAGGGTAATGATGGGAGTTATGCAGAAGTATGGAATTCAATTACCTGATAGAGAACTGGCTGCCTGCCCTTTTAATTCGCCCGAAGGCCAAAGGTATTTTGCAGCGATGTCTTGTGGAGCAAACTATGCCTGGGCGAATCGCCAAATGATCGCTCATTCTGTAAGGAAAGCTTGGAAAAATATCTTAGGGAAAAATGCTTCGCCTCTGAGCGTGCTGTACGATGTCGCCCACAATCTTGCGAAAATCGAGAAATATAAATTTGGAGGAAAAGAAGTAGAAGTTGTGGTCCATCGAAAAGGCGCAACCAGAGCTTTTCCGCCTGGACATCCAGAAATCCCAGAGAGATACCGAGAGGTCGGGCAACCGGTTTTAATTCCAGGTTCTATGGGTACAGCCTCTTATATTTTAGTTGGTACAGAAGAGTCAAAAGAGGCTTGGTACACAACTTGTCACGGAGCAGGGAGAACAATGTCCCGGAAAGCTGCAATGAGAGCGGTGTCTGGCCAAGAAGTAATAAAAAAGTTAGGAGAGAAAGGAATTTTAATTAAGTGTTGGTCAATGAGAGGAATTGCAGAAGAAGCTCCCATAGCCTATAAAAATATCGATGAAGTTGTGGAGGTTGTGCATCAGGCAGGTTTGGCAAAGAAAGTGGTGAGATTAGTGCCTTTGGCTGTAATTAAAGGAGAATAAAATACAATTTATTACATTGTTCCATGAATGAATCGCTAAATTAATTTTTTGTTTATGAAAAGAAAAAGACTTCCTAGAAGCCTAAGGAAATTTATTCGTAGAGAAAAAGCCAGGATTCGCCAAGAGGTTTTAGATTTGAAAAAACAGGAAAGATTAATCAATGAACTCTATCAAAAATTTTTAAAGGCTCCTGTTATAATGAAAGAAAAAGAAGAAAAAAAATTGGTTAAAAAAAAGTAAAGTAAATCAAAAAGAGAAATTCAGCGCTTTAAAAAGATTAGCTAAAATTTCTTAATGAAAAATTATTCATCTAAGCAGGCTAAAAAAGGAAAATCAGCTTATCGGACTCCGAGTAGATTTTTTTATCAAAAATATTTAAAAGTTTCTCAATGGAAAACGAGAAAGAAATAAAGGAAGCCGGGATTACAAATCCTTGGAAGATTTTCTTTTGGGAAGTTTTTTTAT
>JAHCSE010000026.1 GCA_018609195.1 Patescibacteria group bacterium | reverse complement strand
TGTAAGGAGCACAGGCGAGGTTTGGCACCAACCAGGGTAGTATTCCATCCCTAACCAACACCTACCCCTGCTGCTTCTTTAGAAAATACTCTCCTAAATGCTCGCTGAACTTCGTCTGGTGATATCACAGGGTTGTCAGAGTCCTGACCGAACATCCATGCCACTTTTGCACTGATGCGCTCCACCTCGTCTGCGCAGAAAATATCCCGAAGGCATTAAGGTAGGGAGTTATGGATACCAATCGGGCTAGGAGTAATCTTTCCTTCTCCTCCAGTTTTCCAACTGAACAATTCTTGCACCAACTTCCAAAAAAGTACGGAGGTGTTTCCAGTGTTCCAGAACCATTGGCAAAAATAAAAAACCTTCATACAATATTGCTGGACGACAGACTAGAGCTTCAGCAGACCAATCACGCAACGATGTATTCCAATCCCAATATTCCTTACGATCTTTTCTCTGATCATTCATTAGAGCTCTTACTGTGTTTTCATGTACATCAAATCCAGCCACCTTGTCTCTGTGTACACCAGCGCACGCCAAGACACCACATAAGGTGCCCTTGCCATTCGCATTCACACACAACTTCTGAATAGCCTTACTGTGATCTACACGTCTTGCTAGACGACGACCGAGTTCCCTATAGAACTGTACCCTAGGAACACAGGGCCCAGCAAATACTGCTGGCTCAAACCATTTCAGCCTCAAACGAATTTTAGTTGGGATCTGATGATCACGAAGAAGCTGTTCGTCGTATCCTTTGTTCCATCTGTATCCAGGGCTAATGCATTTTTCCAGTTCCTTTTTCAGATCAAATTCTTTTGGTAGCTCATATGGTCTGAATTTTGGCACTGGATATGTGTAGTCCAGATAGCGCATCGTCATCTCCTCTATATTCTTATGATAGCCCCTTCTTCCAGAAATAGATGTTCCTCTACATAGCAACGCATATCCCACTCCAACTCCAAACTTCTGTGAACCTCTCCCGATAAGCTCGTAAGTGCATTTGCTTGTTTGGTATTCATGTTGCCTTCAGTTATTGCAACCATACCTGCAAGTAGTAACGCACGTTGCTCAGAAGGGGTCGTGATTACAAATCGTGTGAAAGATCGTTTATCTGGTTTTGTCTTGGCACTCATTTCAGTTATTCCTTTCCATCTACTTTCAACATTGCTTTTTCTTATTCCATGATTCTGCCGGTCTTCTGTAGCTCAACAATCTTTCTATTGAGCAAAACAATTACATCAAGCAACTCCCCAATGAACAGAGTATTAGCATCATTGACAACAGGAATATGGTATTCGCCAGCAACGATGCGATCTAGAGTGTCGACAGGATTTGCTTTTCCATACATCTTATCTCTCCTTTACCTAACCTCCCAATTCACACCCTTCCCAATGATATGACTTATCAGCTTCAGCCATGTCAGTCAGATACCAACCTTCCTCTGTTTCCAGAATATCCACCGACCACGATCCACCAAGAGCCAGACCAGCTTTTGATGCTAAATAGAATAAACGATCCTTGTCAGGTAAAAGCACCACCTCTTTACTCAATCGATCAAAGATAGAACCTACATCATCGTCTGTAATTCTTCCTACACCGCCGTTCATAAGTGCTTTCAACGGCCAATACGGATGCCAACAACGAACTACACCGCCATCAACAAACAAACGAAATTCTCGACAAATCGGCATATTTCCATATCCAGGACATATAGCAAAAGGATTTACAGGTAGCAATTTCCGTACTGCCCAAATGTCACATGGCAGTCCCACAAGCCCAGTCATTTCTGAATATTCGACAATAGCAACCATATGTTGAGGAACTTGTTCCGAAGATTCAAGAAAACACGTTTCGTCCCAACCATGCTTTGCCGACGTTTGACCCGTGCGTAAAAAGCATGGATATCCGATAATATCAGCAGCAGCCTTGATCTCATCAAAAAATGGTTCAGCTTTCCCAGTCATTGGCTTACCATCAAAAATGTTAAACACGTCTTCATATGCTTCATTCGGCATGTTCACAATCCTAGTTTCTGGAACTGGAAGACCGGCTGCTTCTATTTTTGGGAACCAGTATGAGAGACAAGTTTTATCAATCATTTTTATTTCCTCCTTTTTTTTTCCTTCTCCTCTATCTAAGCCGGTTTTCTTCAAGAATACGACCACATGAACTGCATACCTTCCCCTCATAATAATCGGTATCTGATCCAGTTCCCGACCGATGATCAATCCTCAGATACTCCACAAGCTCTTCATGAATGCATATCAATCTCTTCCACCATCCGGCATGTATGAACAACGGGGTCTTGTCATCCATTCGAGACACCGTATGCCACTTAGAATATGTCGGAAGATACATCATGTCACTCCTCCTTCCTCAGAACTATTCTAATTCATCAATATTAAGCATTATGTCTAATCTCCAAAAGAAGAATGAACCAACGCATATCCGTCGTTAAACAACTCGTTCCATACCGATCGATAGTCCGTATCCGGACTGAGAGTATATGCATCAATCCTATCAACAAGCTTTTGCACTCGCTGTTGTGCTGCTTCATTATTCTCGGCAACGAACTGATAACCATAGTTGGCTGGTTGAAGAAGGGTAAACTTCTGTTCCGTCAACGGCTTTTCTTCGTCTATCCTTATCTTTGGGTCCACAGCATACATCATCAGTTCATGCGTTACATCTGGTTTGTAAAGAATGAGTGGTTGTCCTCCTTCTACAACAGTTGTCAAATCATATAATAAAACCATATATTGAGACCAAACAGGATGTGCCCACGGTGCGTTTATCAACCAGGTAGCACTCCAGGCCCCACCAGGCTCATTCTGCAGTTCATCAAATAATTTAGATGTTTCTTTCGCCATGATAAATAACTCCTCTCTCTTTTGATTTTAGAAAATATCGTCCAATCGCCTGTGCAACCATCCCCTCAAACTTTCCATTGGCAAGGCGCATTCTTCCTGGTGTATCACCACAGTTTCCTGAGAATGTGATCTTTGCAACAACGTCATTCCTTATACCGATCGGCATCTTCTTCCTGGAATGGCAAGATATTCGAAGAAGTTGTGGTCTGTCAGGCCAGCGATAGTAACACACTTCTGAACCTCTTGATGCCTCAAACAAGACGAACCCAGCGTCCTTCACCATGGTTGCTGCCTTATCACACAGTTCCAGTGTTGAGTACGATGGCTTGCTCACTCTATACACCCAATTCTCTCAACTCCCGTTTCAATGGGACCAATACATCCCACAGTAATAAGTTTATCTCTCTTGCGTTTAGCTCGTTTTTAACCCATCTCATTCCATTAGGTTGAGTGATATCATCATTTGGCTCATATAGAATTTCCAGGCCATCATCAATGATTTTCATTAAATCTCTTTTCTCCATCATTCCACTCCTAATTTATTCAATTCAGCACGAATCAGATCCGGAATGTGATCAACCAACCATTCCCCCGTCTGGAGATCCAGAACGACACTGGCCTCAGTCTCCAAAAAACCATCTTGAGCAATATGAGCAACGGAGATGACAATCCCTTTCAGAGCATAACCCTTCCTTGGCTTATCACCACTATTGACTGCCGTTGCCAAATGTTGATAGTCATCCATTACGTCAATGAGAACATTGGCTCTTTTGATATCATCTCGTTCCATCTTTGTCTTTTCGGTCATAGCATTTACTCCATATTTCTCTAGCTCTCTGTTTTAACATAACCCTCCTGTGGGCAGATAAATTCCCACCAAGGATATACATCACAAGCTCCTTCAGCAATTTGTATTTCTCCTTGTGAGAAATACCAGACTTAAAGATCTCACGTCCCTTACCCATCCGTTTCTTCAGCTATCCCCAAAAGTTGTTGACGCTGTCGACACTGTTGGACAATCGAAAACATACTAAATGGTATAATGAACGGATTACACCCACGGAGAGAATGATCAAGACCAATCATAGGAAGGATCCAATAAAGATCCGGAAGAATATCCAACCGTGTAAGAAGACTGTCAAGAAACGAATTTGTATCAAATCGCTCCAACGGTTCCGCCTCATCTTGAGCCTTGGCAAAATTGAATGCTTCCTGATTGAACATCTTGAAGTAATAGACTTCCGTTTTTGGCAATGTAGAAATCATGACACCCAGTTTATACCAATTATCACGATCTGTTTCGACACCTGTTTCTTCTTTGAACTCCCGGACCATACAATTGACTGGAGATTCATGTTCTTGTATCTCTCCACCAATGCCATTGAGAAGACCTTTTTTGCCAATCAGGTCGTCCTTTACGCATCAGGATAAGATTGCTTCCCAGATCGTCAAAGCAGAATCCTACAGTGTAATATTCTGGTGTCATCTCAGCACCTTCTCTCCCTTTTTCATCCGTCTTATAATACTGAGTAATAGCAATCGTTCCGCCCCTACATTATACTCTCTATTATACGCTGGATGCATCTCACCCTTCTTCCAATTGTGAGGCATCATGTCCCTGACAGAACCATCATCCATGACATACAACAATCCCCAACCTTCCGAGAGATCCTCTATCCTGATCACTCCCATCGGACAAAGATAATACCGATATTCCCCCATGGATCTACCAGACATTTGCTGATGGAGCTTCCTACGATCCTTCTTGAAGTCTCTCTGACTTGTCTTACATTCGACAAGGACACTACTCCCCATATTAAACCCAAGCGCATCCGGTGTCTGAAACGCGGATGTGACAAGCTCCGAGACCACGATATGACAACCGTCTCGTTTCAACCACTTTACTGCAATCTCGACTAAGTCACTGTGGGAGAAATTCATCACTCAATACCTCATGGACACCAACTTTTCCTCTTTCCTCCGTCATATGGCCGGCCATATCCCGCATTTATCAGGATTGTCGCTGCATCACCAAGGGACACGTTCACGTCTGCGATCACCCTTCCCGCATATTTTCCCAACTGAACATTATGTAGATGAACAATCCGTTCCCCGCCAATCAACTTATCCAACGCTTTCTTAGCCAATTTGGCCGCGTCTTTTTCCGATTTGCATTTTGTCCTTATCTCCGGTGTATCAATCCCACGCAGCCGGACCTTTGTCTTGATGAGAATTCCAGGCCATGGTTTAGCCAAGACATATATTGTGTCTCCATCATAGACTTTTACCACTTCTGCGGTTATCGGTCCAGAGATAATTTCCTTAGCATAAGCACTCCCATAGAGAACGGATAAGATAGCCACCATACAATACAATCCCATCGTACAGCAAAATGCCCCTTCTTGTGTATTCATAATATCACTTCTCCTCTGTTTCGTCTTTAGCATTATCAATCTCCTTCCTCTTTTACTCACAAGCCCACACAGGAGGACTAGCTTACACCTACTAAAACCCTATACCCTCGTCTCAAAACCCCTCAGTCGGTCTTGGAGGGGTCTCATTTATCCATTACTGCCGTCGTGAACCCCCAGGAACTGGAGGTTGCCCCATTATACCACCTGCAGAAGCCAAACTTGTCATTTGAGCTTTCTTATTGATCTCTTGCTGAATGCAATGGTTTCGATATCCAATAAGAACCATCATTTTCTCCGTCTCATCCAGATCGGAAATTGATACCGAACAATACATCCCTGGGATCAACACCGTTTCAACATATTTGCTTTTCACTCTGATTGGATTCGACGGTGCTATTCTTACCTGGTTCTCGAACAGAAGAGCAACCGCTTCGGCAGGTTTTAGATCGTCAAACAAAAGCTCCAATGGAACTCCTGTCTTGTTGTTGATAAAAATTACTGAGAACATAGATTTCACTCCCTATTTACAATCGTCTCACTTCCGTATACCTCTTATCGTCAGGTATCTTTTTGTGAGTTCGTACACAATATTTAATTCTCACAGTGCTGAGGTACCATCACGAACCGTCAATCTCGAAGATTGCTCCTCAAACTCCATGATAAATCTTGCTGCCGCAATCGCAAGTGCATCAGCTCGTTTCAAAGTATGATAGTCACCAACAAGCATTATGATGACAACGACTACAGAGAAGCTTACAAATATTGATACTAACACAACAACCAAATATGTCGTCTCGATAACGATCATTTCTCTTCCTCTTTCTTTGGCACCGATACAGTTATCCTTTGAACCTCAAGAACACGATGACCTTCTGGAACTGCATCTAATGCCTTTAATATGGCTTTCGTCCGCTTTCTTGCTGCTTTAGGATCGGGCCAACCACACCATGGACACACACCTTCAGAATTCAATCCGTGATGACAATTTGGACATCCACCTTTCTTTATTGGCAAGACTTCTACTGGGGACTTCACTGTATAAACGATCCTCTCTTTTTCGTCTTCTTTACAATAAGTGTTTCTTCAAAATTACCATAATCCAAAGAACGGTGATCGACCAACCATATCTGTTTTCCAAGGGATCTTGCCCGATGGTACAATACATTCAGAAGATCCTCAATTCCTTCTTCTGATAAAAACTGGCTCGGCTCATCCCAGATCTCGATATTTGATACTATACCCATACGACCAAGGATGAGGTTAGACAATCCCATCGTACCGGCCAATCGCAATCGTGCCGTTTCCCCACCTGACACAGATTCCCATGGGACAGGGTCTTCACTCTCAGGAGAATGGACGAACATCTGGAACCCACGAGATACACCGCCAGACTGAGTTTCCCGCTCAATATCAAATGTCACAATCCAGTCTTCCAATCCTAATTGCATCAAATTATTGTTGACTTCTATCTCGAACGTCTTTATTGCCTCCGACATGAGCATCAACCGGATATCCTTGAATCCTTTCACCCAGAACTTGGTTGCCACGATCTTTTGACCGATAGAATCACATTTTGACTGGAGTTCCTTCTTCCTGACTGTCAGTTCTCGAAGTTGTTCTCGCTTCTTCGAAAGAGAGATCTCCTGATGAGTGTCTTTCTTCAATTCGGCAATCTCATATCTCAACGACTCTATTTCTTCACCACACCCATCTTCCATATTTTTCAAATTCTGAATGTAGTCATTAATCTCATTCAGGTCTTCGTTTAAATCTTGCTTCCTCTCGTTGTTTTCCTGTTCCTTCAAAATAGCAGTGTCAAGACGATTTCTGGACTCCTCCAATTCTGTCAATAATTCATCTGCTTCTAACAAGATCTCTTTAAGCTCAGTGGTCACACGCTTTCGCTCTTTCTTGAGGTGGGTCGGTGAAACTTTCTGTAGACAATAGGGACAGATATCTGTTACTCCCGTGAACCTTTCCAACTCTTCTTCTAAACTTCTCTTCCGTTCCCCAACCGTCGCCAAGGCTGTCTGCACCCCTTCAAATTTATCACGATTACGATCAATACCCTTTGCAATCTTTGTATCGATCCTTTCGCATTCACCGAGCTTTTTTCTTGCCGCTTTCTCTCTTGTCTTTTCCTTGACAAGATCCTTCTCTACATCTATCTGTTTGGCTTGCTCCGTCTCGATTGAAGACCGGAGCTTCTTCAACCTCTTTTTCTTCTCAGCCTTGAAATCAGCGATTTCAATCTTCTCTTCATGAATCTGGTTCTTCAATTGTTCTCGCTGACCTGTCACGTTCGCCTTCTCTATCTCGATTTCGTAAAGTTCGTCTTCAAGTTCAGTAACAACTCGTGACGACTTTTTACTGCTTTCGATCCAAACGTTCAAATCCATAAGCTCTGAGAATATCGCAGACTTGCTTGCCGGAGGGAGTTCAAAGAACATAGTAGAAAATTGACCGATCATCATAGAATGCTGGAACATCTCTGGCGTTAATTTAAGTATTTTGGCGATCGTTTCCTGTTCTACTACCTTAAAATCCGCTCCATCCATGGCTAGAAGAAGCCTGTTAGGTCGCCAGCTCCTTTCTAGAACATAGTGGACCGGTCCTACCTTAAACCGGAGGACCGTCCTACATGGTCCATCAGCGCCCCACGTCCTAACGGCCTTTCCCTTCAGGTTTCGGCTCGTTTTTCCATACAAACACCAGAAGACCGCTTCCCATAAAGTGGTCTTTCCGGTTCCGTTAGCTCCCAACGTTGGCTCGGTTCTATTATCACCCGTCAAGAAATATAGTCCAGGAAGGCGATCGGCAAATTCCATCTCATGGACACCACGGAAAGAACGAAAATTCTCGATCTCAAGACTCTCAAGTTCCATGGTCTAACAACTCTAAACCGATGGTCTTTTCATCCGTAGGAACCTTTTGACTTTTACAGAACCGTTTGAAAGTGACAACTGGCTTTTCTTCCCTGATCTCAACTTCTAGATCGTCATCATCCAAACGCACTCGTTTGTGTTCCTCTACTTCTACACCACGAAGATCCACCCCAATCTTCTTACAGTTTCGGACCACCTGTTTCTTAAGAACTTGCCAATCTACAAACGAAGATCTTGGAATCCGTAATGTCACTCGGATACTATCCCCTTCATGAACCCCATCCAAGGAAAGGAGTGATTTTGGGGAACGAATTTTCAGAACGTGCTTCCGTGGCGCTGGAAAACGCAGAACCTTCAATCTGCCCTTCCCTGTAACCAACAACACACGTGGCTCGAACCGATCACCAAAGTGAATATGATAGGGAGAACCTATATAGATCACCTTTCCAACTTTCTGGGGAACATGTATATCTCCTGAGAGGACCAAACCCTTCGCTCGACGAAAGAGCTTTGTTGACAGACCGTCCAACCTCCGACCGTTGGAAGCAAGCACTCCATTTATCGTCTGATGGAGCAAGACAAAATCAGCGTTTTCAAAATCCAAGTCTTCCCAATCTACATCACCCTCTCGATCATGAGGAACGAAAATATAATTGTGCTTGCTTGGTGGCTTGAACCACGATGGGATAGTTCCAACCTCACTGGTCTGAATCAGTGAAGTGATGAAAAACACATCTTTAAGACCAGAGATAAACCGAAAGAACGGATCGTTTGGATCTATACAGTCGTGGTTCCCCCGGAGAATGTACACCGGAGCTACTTTAGCAAGCCTCTGGAGTTCATCCACAATACGGTTAACCAACACCGACGGATGTTTATCCTTCCGATCCGTCAAGTCCCCAAGAATAAAATACGCATCAATCCTATACTTCTTTCCGACTTTCCTCAACCATGGAAAGAGCTTGAACTTATACTCATCTTCTGGAACGGCGCGGAGATGTAGATCGGTGGTATAGAGAAATAACAATGATCACATCCTTTCTCGTTTTTGCTTCTTCTTTTCCTGTGGCCACATACCAGCCATTGGAACCATTGAAAGAAACCCTTCAAGACCATAAATGAACATATCTGAATCTGACAACGAAATCCGTGCAAGATACCACCTACCAAAGAAGTCCGAAAGTAGCACATCACCATGTTCTTCATGAACGATCCCGACCCCTTTCAATCCTTCTTCAATAGTATCTATCCCATCGTTATCGACGGCAATAACGTCAGGACACCGATTTTGCCGGACGATCAGCATTGGATGTTTGCCTTCACGATGAGCTTCATTACAAACATCTTGCCAAGACTCTACAAACAATCCTTTATTCTGAGTGACCAACCGATGGAACTTGAAGTCTTTACGATGACGAAGGCTGACAACAAAGAGATCAAGAAACTTGCATCCGAGAGGATCAATTGCCGAAAGATCCCCTGACTGAGATTTAGATCCACCTCCCTTCTTTGCCTTGAGAGTAGCACGACCACCAGACATAGCGGACCGCCAAAGCAAATCATCCCGTTCACCGTTCGAGATCCACAAAGAAAGTCGCTTTGACATTAGACGTTCGTAACCCCCTCCCTTCTTTGAAGAATGACGACCAACTTGTTGTGGAGTCCGTTTCTTCTTTGCCATCTAGATGGACCTCGGATATTCGCGTTGGCAAGGGATTAGTGGTCCACCCATATCTACGAATGTTAAACCGTCACAGCGCCAAACGGGCTCTCCCCCTCTATTTTCATCCGTCACCAAACGACCGTCACAATGAGGGTCAAGACAGTTGTCAGGTAGAAAATGGCCCGTTTCTCCATGCCGTTTCGTTTCATACATCATCTTTTGCTTCCTGATCGGACGAAAACGACGTGTATTTATCACTAACCATTTGGCCATCGGCTCCCCGCTCGAACCCCTGAAATCCGGAAGCTTTAATCTCAGCCACCATGAGACACGCACCGTCCCACTTGTCCCTTCCGAAACTGATGACGGCACCAAGGGTCAACGCCAATTCGGGCGTATCTGCTTCAACGATGATTGGCGGTGCCGTCCCACCTTCGTCATTGTCCCAATCCCAATCGCTGTCTTGAATAATGTAAAAGGGCATCACTTCTCCTTTGCCGTCTTCGGGGGCATGGTCACCCGCCCGGATCCAGTCACCCGCTCAAACAACGATGGCGGGTTATCATCAATTAGTCCGGTGCCCTTGCAAGCCGGGTAGAGCTTTGAACCGTCCATAAAATCTCCGGTCCCTTTGCAATGTGGGCAATCAATTAGCACCATTGTTGTCTCCTGGACGGACGTTGCTAAGATGTCTCCTTATTCATACTTCTTCCGTTTAGGCATAAATGATGTCTCGATAGCATTCCAGTTCTTTGTCACCGACTTCGATATCTGGCGTATTGTTCTAGCCCGTTTCTTCGGTGGCAGGTTCTCGATCTTCTGAGCCAACCGTTTGATTGTTTTTGTCCTACCCCACTTGTTTGTCAGCTTCCCAATACTTTTCAACCACTCCAGGCTGGCCATTACGTCATCAACACCATACCCAAACACTAGAGGGAACTCACACTCTCGAAAAGGAAGGCCAACCTTGTTCTTGTCACACTTTACCTTTACCCGAATAGCAACCGTCCGCCTGATCTTATGAATAGTCTTCCGCTCTTCCTTGAGCTGAGAAAGGTAGAAGACCTGAGATGCATAGAAATCTAATGCTCGTCCTCCTGATCGACGGGTCTTCCTACCAAATGTCCTTCCGATCCTATCACGCACTTGGGAGATAATGATGACGGTGACATTCGCTCTTCCAAGATTACGAACAAGTCGTCGGAAGAGTTCTCCGAGCTTTTTGGCTTTCTCCATCCCATACGAACCCTCGTCCATATCACGTCTCTGCTCCGCTTCATCAGACAGAGCGTCGAGTGAATCCAGGATGTACAGGCCCGGAACGCCTTTCTTAGATGTTTCCTTGACAGAGATCTGAAGCGTCTTAAAAAATTCTTCCACGGTAAACGCTTCTTCCACGAACTTAACTCGTTCAACCGGCATACCCAACGTTTCAGCATACCCTTTATCAAAAGTCGCTTCCACTTCATTATACCAGATGATACCATCTTCGTACGTTTTCGCAAAATTCGCCGCTGCCTCGATCGCCAACAACGTTTTACCCGTCGATTTATCTCCGATGATATTGATAATACGACCGACCGCATAACCTCCCCCAAGAACGCAGTCCAGAAGCCGACAACCTGAAGAAATGAACTCCACAGTCGGCTCGACATCGAAGTAGGCACCACCGTCTTCCGCTTTCGCCTTTTTCTTCCGACGCTTCTTTCGCTTCCGTTTCGGCGGTGCCTCTTCAACACCATTGCCTTTCAACCTGATACGCTTGTTTCTCATTCCTGAACGCTATTTCCTCTTCTTCTTAGACTTCTTCTTGTCAGACTTACGTTTCCCTTTTCGGATCTTATTCAAACCCTTCCTGACACTCCTCGGTCCAGGTTGCTCATCACCGTTATCGTCGTCTTCGTCGTCTTCGTCTTCCTCAGCTTCTTCTTCATCTTCGCCTTCTGGATCTTCCTCCTCCTCTTCACCACTGTCTTCGGTATCATATTGGTCAGAGATTTCTTCCCAGACCGCAGAACGTAGAGACTTCAGACCCTTCTTAGTATCAGCAAACTGTGATGCATCAACATCCAGACCGTAGTCCTTGATGACTTCTTCAAGTTCACCCTCGTCCATCTCGTCCATCTCATCTTCTGTGGGAGGTCCATCATCATCTCCACTTTCGTCGGAGTCAACTTCTTCTTCTTCTTCTTCACCCTCTTCTTCTTCACCACCACCACTATCGCTGATTGCCTCAACAACAGCAGCACGTTTTTCCTTGAGCTTCTCATAATCATCGAGATCTACGTCAAGCTCATGTTCTTTGATTACTTCTTCAAGTTCCTTCTTCTTCATAGCGTTGATCTCATCCTCATCTGGAACTTCAGAACTTTTATCATCGTCATCTTCCTCAGGATCACCTTCCTCACCATGTAATGCTTCGGCAACAGCGAAACGTTTATCCTTCAGTTTCTTAAAGTTGTCGAGATCAATATCCAGATCGTGTTCATCAATCTCAGCCTGGAGTTCTTTCTTGGTCATCTCCATGATTTCGTCTTCATCAGGAGCACCACCCTCATCTTCAGCTTCGTCGTCGTCCTCACGTTCAATCTCTCCACCAAACACCTTCTGAAGATACCCGACTGAATAGAACTTGAGTGTATCCGGGATAGGATTCTCAACAACGAACTCCATCCACTCCTCAGCCAGTTCTTCATCCTCAGACAACGGAGTCGAACGATGTACGATCTTGAGACCCTTGTATTTGGTCTTGAGTCCTGTCCCTATACGCTCAAATTCAACATCATACCCATCCTCAGGATCAGCAATTTGCATGACCTCACCAGAACGTTTATCATAGACAAGAAAAGCAAGATCGATCTCAACTCCACTCGGCATCAACCAAACCTTTGGACCATCATCCTCCTTGTCACGATCAATGACATAGACAGCGACTCGACTTGAAGTTCCAAGTTCCTTGACATATTCTTCTTCACCTTTTCGATGGGCTTCCTTTGCCTCATCACAGATAGGACAATCTTTATCGACCGTCTTCTCACGGCAAAGATAACTCTGCTCGTCGGGACCGATGCCGTAATGTACAAAGACATCCAGTCCATAGTATTCCTCATCCCCCCACGTCGGTGGGAGAATCCGAATCCTGTTCTCATGTTCAGCAGGACGGAACTCGGGGACACTGTCCTTCAACATTCGGTCAAATCCACCACGACTTCGTTCCGCTCGCTCTTTGATCTTTGCGGCTGTTTGTGGACGGTATTTGAAAGCCTTCCGGCTCTTTTTCTTAGAGCGTTTTGTCGACTTGCTACTCTTCTTTGTCACCATAGTCCTTATCTCCTTCCTCTGGCTCATTGAATTTTCGGAAAAATTTCCACTTCTCTGCATACCACGTAAGAATCACATATCGTCCTACTAGGATAGCGACGATCCCCAAGACCGCAATAATTAGTAAATTGTCCCAAGGAAACATGATTAGATCCGTTCCCTCCCACTCTTCTTCTTTTTCTTCTTCCTTTTTCCCATCTTTGCCCGCAGTCCCCTAACCACCGTTTCTCCCTCTTCTCTGGAACGAGGACCACCACTTATCACCGGGGACTGATAGTAACCAGCGATATACAACCTAGCCAATTCACGGAGCATATAACCACGTTGAGAAAATGCATCTTTCAGTGCCTGAAGTTCTTCCATTTCTCGCCGTGCATCCAAATACTCACGAATTGATTCAATATGCGCCCGATGAGCAGCAATTTGACCCCTAATCGCACCCTCCGTGACTTTTTCTCCTTTCTTTTTATTCGCTGCCTCTTCTCTAAGATCCATGTCAAGATTGGCATCAACGATTGCGATTTCTTCTTTGAGCTTGTCCTTCTTGCTGACCGCAAGGACAAACATACGGGACACCCTGTAGTATAGATCTGATTGCATGATAATTGCTTCATCCAGAGCATCACGATCTATCTTCAAATAACCCCGGAACTCGTCAAGTTTCTTGAGGAACTCTTTTCGCTCTTCCTTAGATACCATGGTCAGATCCTAATCTTCTTCTGTTTCAAATGTCGCATCGGCGATTGCCACCAAGACAGGGCCAAGCTTATCCTGAGAGGGGTATGGTTCTGTAAAGCACCTGAGAAGGTTTAGCAGCCGTACAGCCTCGTTCTCACTCTTACAATTTAGGACACATGCGCTCAGGTAACTGGATATGATCAAACGAATGCTCTCTGGGTTGAACTGTTTCAGAGGTGTTAAAAATTTGGCTGTCTTGGACCAAGTGTATTTCCCTTTCACCAGATAACGACAGAGATCAATGACCTCCGAGTCTTCTCCTGCAACCCGAACAAGCTTGTAGACTTCACCTGGTGCAGTACAATTCTGACATATGACGAGATTAACCAATGCCTGACGAGGACTTCCTTCCGCTGATGCAACAATCGCCTTCACAACTTCTGGGTGTATCTTTATCCCAACATCCTTCATGACAAACTTCACCAAAGACAAGATGTCATCATCTGAAACAGAATCTAAATGATAATATGCACATCGGGTCTTGATCGTCTTTGGCACCTTCGACGGTTCCGTGGTGCACAACACCCAATAAGCATGACGTGGTGGTTCCTCCAAGCTCTTAAGTAAAGCTTGCCATGCCTGTTTTGTGAGAGAATGTGCTTCATCGACGATGAGGCACTTCTTTGTCCCAAGCAAGGGGCGGTACTGAACGTGATCAGCAATAGTCCGCATGTCATCAACACCCGTATGTGTCGCCGCGTCTATTTCATGAATCTCCGGATCCAAACATCCAACTTCCTTTGCGATAATCCTAGCCAAAGTGGTCTTCCCGACACCACTCTTACCAGAGAACAGGAAACTATGTGATTGATCTTTCTTCAAGACTATTTGCAAGGACGAGATGACTTTCTCATGTCCAATAACCTCATCAAAATTACTCGGACGATAGATGAGATGCAGTTCGGTAAACTCTTCTTCGTTTTCTTGCTTTTTCTTAACCATCAAAAATCATCCGAATAGAAAGATCCGATACTTTCAAGTTCATACCAATTCGGGCCTATTGACGCATCCACTGCAACGGGCACGTTTATAAAACTATACGGTGAAGTAACCATTTCCTTAATTATAAATTCAACATCATCCTCCAGGGACGATTCAGGCAAGTAGAAATCTAGTTCATCATGGATATATAGTCTTGCTTGATATTGTGAAATACCAGTATCTGTGTAATGTTTGGACAGTCGGTTCATCGCGTCTATTGCTATATCCGCTGCTGTCCCTTGTATGGGACTGTTGATTATCTTATTACCAGCAAGAGGTCCCCGCCGGCGGCGTCCAGTCAGACACTCAACGTACCCATACTCCTCGTACTTATCCAATTCCCTCTCTTGCCAATCCTTGACCCCAGAGAACATATCCCAAAAATCATCAACTACTGGACCAATGTTTTGGATTGGAATATTCAAATATCCACTCACTGAATGAGGACTGGCACCAAAGAAAAGCGGGAACACAAACTGGTTCTTTATATCATACCGAAACTCGGCCATCACTTCTTTGTCTTTAATCATTCTCTTCCCACCGATCCGTCGTGGATACTCATGAGCAACCCGTTCCGTCCATAACTGATGGATATCAACTCGCTGGTTTAGAAGATCGCAAAGAATCTTATCTTTAGACGCCATCCCAATGACAGACGTTTCCAATTGTTTATAGTCCACCGAGAAAAAGACGAATCCTTTTGGAGTGTTAAACTGAGACCGGACCTTCCTCCCTTCCGGATCTCGCTTCTCGAAATTCTGCTCGTTTGGAGAATTTGATGACATTCGACCAGTCCGAGCACCATTTGGATTAAGTGTTGGATGAAGAAGACCATCTGGCCACAAATACTTTCCACCGTCTTCACTGATGCTGTCGACGTTGGTCGATTTCCGACGGGAGATCTTCCGGAACTGCACGATTAGCTGTATCACTGGATGATCAATTTCCTGTATTGTCTCTTCCTTTGTATCCTCTAAATCATGAATCCCCAAGATACTGGATAACATTTTATCAACATCAGGAGGAGAACCAGCATTGAACGGATGGAATTTATCCTCAAATTCATGAACAACGTCAAGATCAGCTAAGTCAGCTTCGATCCCTCTCAACTGCTTCTCCAACTGTTTACCGAGCCGACGGTTCTCATCCTGATCAATACAAACTCCAAACTTTTGCGTCAGTGCCACAGTGGCCGGTCGACGAACCTGATCTTCGTACGCTTCCAACAACTCTTCATTCTCAAGTATTTTGTCTTGGAGAATAAACAGTTTACACTCGTACTTACTGTCAAGTGCATTATATAGAAGCACCGCATCAAGTGGTTCATTCTCCAAATTTGAACGGTCTATTGGAGAAATCGATTTCAACCAAAATCCAAATCGGATCATACAGAGTGTATCTAAACTAAGCATACCTCTCCGCTCATCAAGAATAAACGCTTGCGCCAATGTACAATCCCATCGTCCAACACGTACAAGCTTATCCCCATAGAAGTATGCTGTCCATTCCAGTTCGAACGGAAGACTGTGTGCAACCTTACGACACTTTGCCTTCTTGAGGAATCGTAGCCACAACTGATATATCTCCTTCCTTTCTTCGTCGGTCCACCCCGCCTGTGGATGATCAAATGGGAAGGCGAAAGCCTCAATCTCTGTAGCAACTGCAACCGAGAGGACCTTCGCTCCCGTTCCATATGGCCGCAACATGTTGGTCTCATAATCCAGTCCAACTATTGGTTTCTTGGCGAAGTACTCCAATTGCTTCTTGACCTTCCGAAGATCCTTAGATCCATTGGTCCCAAGAACAGTCTCCACCCCATCGTAGACTCGATCCAAATCTTCGACTTCTGGAGTTGGCAAATCATCGATAATCTCAAGAAGCCAGGCAATGTCCCGCTCATAGATTTGCTCTTCATCACTGAACACGACCCGGCCACGGATCTCTTTCCGCCTTCTCAAAAAACCAGCCGGGTGATAGACAGGATAGAACCAACAAACATGGGATCCGATCTTAACAGGTACAAAACGTCCTCGCCAAAGAGATATCTTCTCCCCTTTGGTTGCCCACTGAAGTGGAACATTCCCCAAGCCAACAACAACCTTCGGCTTCGCCTTCTCTATATCTCTGACAACCGATGGACGACAACATTCCTGTTCAAAATAGGTGGGTGCCCTATTTTTATTCGTCTCCCCTAGCTTGGTGCTTGCTGGTCGTGTCCGAACACAGTTATTGTACCTCAATTTCTTCCGTATTTCCTTTGGGAAAGATCCCCGCAAGAACTTACCAGACCGGCCAACAAAGAACTCTCCCTTTTTATCTTCGCCTTCCCCAGGACCTTCTCCAAGTATATAGATATCCGGGTTCTTTGCACCATGCGGTTCTATCTTTGGAGAGTTCACGTCAGCCTTGTCCAAAGGACAGGCCTTACATTCCATCTTGTGGAGCGTCTCAACAGACGGACGACCCTTTGGCCGAACTTCATCGTCAAGACCTGAAGCGAAGAAAAGGGTCACCCTCTTAAAACTCCTTCCTAACAATTTTGTTAGTCACCCTCTTAAAACTCCTTCCTAATAATTTTGTTAGAAGGCTCAACCCTTTTTAGAAGTCACAAACGACAAGTAGTTCTTACCTTTGAAGACTACCCAATAACTAGAAATAGCCATAGTCTCTGAGAATGGAAGAGTCTTGGCTACTAATCGCGGATCAATCTCCACCTCTTGCTCAGAAATTCTTTTAGCTTCTACAGGATGATCATCCCACATCGATCCGGTGTCACCTTCAACTGACAGCGTGATTCCCTTCTTATGTCTCACCAAGGAACACGCACTGTTCAGGTTAGAAACAAACAAGCTCGCCTGTTTGACAGACTGGTCAAACCCCTCAGGAATCTCAAAGAACTCGTCATCATTGGAATATTTTAAAAGAGATTTAATCGTCTTCCGGAATGGAAGAGGCTTAATATGATCCGGTGGAAACTTTCCAAGAAGCTTCTCACCACCAGGAAACTCCAACAGGACACTGTCATTTCCAATGCTCATCGTTGCTTTCTTTACCTTGAGCGCTTTATACATGTCGATCGCAGTCTTGCACAATTCACGCGTAAGTATAAGATACTCCGGCAACTTTGACATGGATTTCTTCCCAACATATTTTGGGACCAACAACATTCTGGTAATAGAAACCCGGTTTGTCGAATACAGCGTCAGGGACTTGT
Source organism: Patescibacteria group bacterium (assembly GCA_018609195.1). Classification (GTDB taxonomy): domain Bacteria; phylum Patescibacteriota; class Minisyncoccia; order Minisyncoccales; family RBG-13-36-15; genus JAHCSE01. Next base: position 17,846 of record JAHCSE010000026.1, on the reverse strand, counting down.
GAAGACGCATCGTCACCCCGTTCTGATTCAATTTTCCACTCTGTGTATCCGAAAATTGCAAGCACTGAACGAGAGCACTGAAGAACTTGGCACCGATCTGGAGTTTGACAAGGATCTTGATGTCACCAACTTCCTTTGGGAAAACGAAAGGTATTTCTTCCGGACGGAACACAGGAAATTTAAACCGGCTTCCACCAGATTTCACCACCAATGTATCTCCCTTCAGATCCAACCCTATCGTCTTGGATCTAGCATTCTTTATTGCTCCAAACAGAAGCTCTCCAGGAACCGCACCATCTATTGGAACATCACAAGGACTACTTATCGAAACACTGTCGTTGAACGCCCAAACATGTTCCCCATCAAAACAATAGCATGTCAGAATCGGCAAGGCTTCATAAAATGACTTTGGTGCCACCGCCATTCCGGTCAAACTCAGTGCAGGAAGGAGTTCCTTGACGTCCATAAGGATTTATTCCTCAGGTTTTTCGAACTGGTTCATCTAGACCAGGACCAGAAGGGGCTTTTGAACCCCCTACAAGCGTCGCAGACGAGTTTTGAGACGAGGGTATAGGGTTATCCCCTACAAGCTCCTCTAACCGCTTACAAAGAAGAAAAGCCTCAGCTAGAAGAAGATACCGTCGGAGGTCTGCAACATCATCCAAGACCGTCTCCATCCGGGTGTCGTTCTCTACCGCTTCAAAAATATCGTATCCACAATCTTCAACCATTGCCTCAATACGATCCCACTTCCTCGCGAACATATGGAACAGCCCCGAACCACCGCGCCTGAAACATGATCCCTTGTACTGCACATCTTTATCCAGAAGAAGTTCAACATCATTCAAAGCAATCTCCATCAGATGAGCATGATATGGAAATGCATCCGCACTCGCCGGTTCAAACAGATTTTGTAAATCTCTATTTTTCATCATTGTCATATCTAAATTTTCTTCAGTTTTTCAAAAAACACATATGGATTGACGCGTACCATATTGAGTACATCCCTCAATTCTCCTGTCAATAGTTGTTCATGTAGAAGAAGTTCGAGTCCATTATGTATCACGTCGTTAATCTGGGTATTTCCCATCAACCGTTGCTCAATAGAGAAGAGAACCCCTTCCAGTCGATCACACATTTTCAACCAGACTTTCTCCTCCGCTGTCAACAATGAATATACAGCACCAAGACCGAGTCCATCCAAAACAACATGTTCGGCAGTCTTATATGCTTTCTTTAACTTCGGAAACTCATCAAGCATCGAAGCCGGAGGGTCCCCGACGAAACCCTCGGCGACATCATGAAACAACGCAGCCATAAGAAGATTCTTTGAAGGAGACGGATGAAGAACAAACAACAAGACCACCACGTTCCAACTATGAGACGAAACCGTGTTCTCACCAATTATTGACAGTGTATGATACCGTTTGACATTACCACCCTTCCGAAGCAACCGGATCCGTTCGAATACGCTATCCTTGTTCTTCATAAGATGGTCCATCGTCCCTGGCCCTCTCATATACAATCCTCCTACGTTCCAACCATTCCAATCCTGCCTTTTGCCAGTCCATCGCATCGCAGTGGCACATTCTCTTTTTTGCCAATTGAAATCTATGTGGATTATCCTTGTTTTTCCAAATAGCATGAGCCTGGTGAATTGGCCAAACCACGTTTGAAAAGAACTTTGTCTTAAAACTTGGTACGGCAGGACTTGGGGACATGAACAAACTCAGATCATCATCAAACATCTTAACACCAGCAGAATCATTTGTTTCTATCAGAGGATATGGTCGCACAATTCCAGCTGTATATGGACAAAATGGTCCTCGGCGAAACCCATCCCTTGCACCATCAATGATTGGTCGGCACTTCTCAAACACATCAACATACGCATGAAAGCTACTGCTTATCTGCGTATACGTTCCAACCTCTATACCAACCATCGCAGCGAGGTATTCCTGAAACATGGAGAAGTGAACCGCATTTGTCCCATACGCACCCCAGATTGCGTCATTTGATCGACAGAAGATCACCATATCAAGTCGATCATCTCGCCGATAAAAATGAGCTACTAAATTACATGGAACATCCTTGGATGTGATCCCAAGCTCCGTATCTTCAGTCTCGAAAAGATCCAGTTCACAATCCCAGAACTGCATGACTGCTCTCCTTGTATCAGGATGCTGCCTCAAGAGTCTGGATAAAACTACGAACTGATCTTGGGTATCCTGGTCGACCAGTGTAAACGTCGCACGCGAGCGGTGGCCATAGGAGGCTCTTAGGGTAAGCCCATCATCTGAAAACTCGCGCATGCGGCCCAGGTACGGCTCAATCCATGCTAAATCGTTCCGGCCAGCCAACATCCAAATCGATTCAAACAAATGAAATGTAGGATTGGCATCCCGTTGTGTGTGAAAAATCACCCGCTCCCTCGGATGGGTAAACACTGTCGCTACTGGATAAGGAACCTCCAAAACATCTCCAGCTCTTGACGATCTCTTGACTCCATCAATCTCAAGCATTCTCAACCCTTCAGGAAGTGCTTGGTGAACATTACGGACTTTAATTACATGCATATCAATCTCCCTTTCTCATACCACATAACCCAAGATGTCAATATCAAGCTTCCTATATTCCCTTTACCAATTCAAAGACAAAGTCCATCCACCAGAGAACACCTGTAACAGAAAAGAATATGAGAAAAGTCGTAAACACCACTCTCTGCGCATTATTGATGATCCGCCGCCTCTTAGCCCTCAGCATAATACCTCACCCCTATAGACCCTATACTGTTTCTTAGGCGTTTCCTCAATATTTATAAATCTATCAACCATTATTGACTGCTTTCAAATGCCTTCTTCCATCCGATGCGGACATCTACTCGCACGTTATCAAAATCCTTCCATGCGCTCTTTGTCTTCTTTTCCACAACGGTCACAAAGTCTGGGTGAAAATCATGAAGTTCATGAGCACAGCGCTCCATCATTTCCTTATCACGGTATAACGCACATCCCCCTTCAAATTGTGATCCTCTAGACTGACCCTGAGCAAATTCATAAGAGATACGATTCGGAAACCCCTCACGAAGCAACTGAAGTGTCATGTCAAAATCTTGCTTGCAATCAATCCTGTCAAATCTCGCCCCAACTTTCAAGACCTTGGGGACATTATACGCAAGCACTCGTTGCATACGACCGATGTCTTTGTGTAATGTCTCTACATGATTATTGCCTTCTCTAGAACTGATCCCACAATGAACAAAATCATCCAACCAATCTTCAATAATGGAAAACATATCGGCAAAATCTTCTGGGGTACAGTAATGAAGGTGCCAATCATTCTTTCCCTTCCGTCTGTAAAAATATAGATCGTCATCCATCATAACGATCTTCTCAGATCCTGCATTTTCAAGAATATACTGCCGAGTGGGACTGAGCATTGTGATCTCGGAAGGCAACACCATCAACCGAGGATATTCATATTCATCCGCCTCCGTCTCTTGAACCACCAACCACGTTTGTTCCAAGACATCTTCTGGAAACCGCGCGATTGTGTACTGTATGTCTATACGACCAACAGTGTGAACGAATATTTTCAGACTCACTCCAAAATCCCAACAAAGAAAAGAAGAAGTGTGGACTTCTATAATCCACACTTCCAAGTTTAAGCGGGGGCGTGTTATCCTCCCAAGGATCTTCCTTTTGGATCTGCATCACTCGGTCCGCTTGCGGAATCATCGCCTGGTTCATCTTCAGGCTTATCAGTGTCACCTTCATCTTCAGTTTCGGGTTCAGCTTCCGATTCTTCACCTTCCGTATCATCCTCTTCCTCTCCGTTTTCGCCACCTTCGTCGGAAGACTCTTCAGAAGCATCATCCGGATCAGTTTCGGCGTCAGATCCAGCCTCTGCTGCTTCGTCCAACACAACCGCTTCAGCGATCATTTGGTCTTTCGTCATGCTGCTCGTGTTAAGGTTTTCACCATGAGCATCGAGCACGTGCTGCTCAATCTCCTCTTTCGTCATGTCTTCGTAATTGACTTTCTCTGACATCATCGTCTCCTTTTCTATTTGGACACTCGTTCTATGCATTTCAATATCCTGTCTATTGGCAAGCATAGATTACCAGACAGGTCGCGCTCACAAATAACAAATTGATACGTTTGGTTTAGCAAATTGCTTGTGAAAAAATATACTCGATTTGTATAGTCATATGGATGGAATTCTATTACGTGCGCACCCTCCGGAGCAAATATATGATTGGTGATTCCTGCACCATGGATACCCATCACAATCTTGGCATCAACAAATAATTCAACCTGATCTTCATGAGGCATCCCAGTCAACACAACATCCTCAAAACCCACCTCTCGTATCTTCCTAATCAGTTCATCTTCGTTTGAAGCACTCCGACGGTTCACTTCATCCCGGCGTGAGACATAGATCATCCGTTCCAGTTTCCCAGTCCTAGGAAGGAACCTAGAACGGAGCCAATCAAGTTGTACTCTGGAATGACCACCGGGTGCCATCATGGATGAGAAAATTAACTTACCAACTCTTAACACTCCGTCATGACTGACTGTACCACGCATCGGTACTTTCCAGACCTTCATCAATGTCTCTCCTTGGAAAGAGCGATCCATATTCGACATTATCAACGGCAGGTCTTTGTATTCAGGGAACTCATCCAAGATCCATAGACGAGGTAAAACTTCCAACAACCAATGGTGATAATTTGAAGAGTGAGGCCCTATAAACATAATCGCAGCGCCTCCGTACTCGCTTTGGTCTAACGTAGAAATATCGCAATGGATCGTACCGTTCTCCAACGGACCAAATACCGGAGGCACCGGAACAATCGTCTTCATCAATCCCTCGTTATGGTACGAGTCCAGATAAAAATACTCGTCATCAAAAACTAAGTTTTGTGTCGTTGCTACAGTAGCGTTGGGAATCTCATAAACAAAAGGCACGGCGGCGCGATGATTTAACGAATAATGATGTGAAACCAATGAGTCGGTGAAAGCATGCGCATCAGGTTCATCTTCCAAATTTAACGGAGGAAAACAATCTATACATGATTCACCATATTTTGAATATTTCAAGAAAAACGAATCAGACATATAACCTACTTTTAGACGCATCTAATCTTCCTTTTCCTCACTCTCCCAAGGACGGAGAACTGGCTCTGTCCAAGGACCACCTTTCATGGCGCGGTGAATTGCTTTCTCGTCTTCAAGATTTGGTTTCCTCAACTTCTTCTGCCCTCTATAGTCTGGGAGCAACCCGACACGGAACGATGTATTGTCACAACCAGCACACTCACCAAAGTCCCGATCCTTGTGATATAGCTTACGACGGGCAGCCATGAACGCAGCATTGTTCCAAAGATCGTCAACTGATTCGTAATCCTCAACGTCCCCACACTTATATAAACCACGCCAAGAGTTGCAACACAGAAGAACATTACCATCGAACCGAAAAACCAATTCTCTAAACGGTCTGGCACATCTCTTGGCCAAGGGTTCCTCAAGTTGTGGTGCTCCAGCACCGCAGTGGTTATTGACGATTTTGTTTCCAAGTCTCGACGCCTCAATTGCTGCCTTCTCGAAATCTTCAATCAAGATGATACGTTGCACAGACGCTTTGACCTTACTATACGGTGATGGGCCACCAGGATAGTCGGTCACGGGAACGTCTCTATACTGCCGAACTTGTGCCTCAGTCTTTTTGGATGCTTCATAACAATCCATCGCCAAGATGTTCAGACCACAATGAAATAACCGATCCAGATTTTTGAAGACACCAGGTTTCCGTAGCAGAGGGATCCCGTTGCTCGTCACCATGATATGTGTATTTGGGAGATCCTTTCGGAAGATTCTGATGATCCTGGCCGTATCTGGGTTCAGTAAAGGTTCACCTCGCATCGTGAATTCAATCTTGCTGTTCCATCCAGCCTTTGATATTCGTCGAGATATTACTCTCGCCATGTCTAGACCCATGAACAGGTATGGACCACCTGGCTTTTCACGGATCCCACGAAGACCACACATCTGGCAGTATAGATTGCATCCTTCGGTCAATTCGACCTTGATTGTGTTTGGACGTTCTTGATGATAGGTTCCCATCACGTTTATTCCTTCTGATCTACTTTAATAACAGGATCCCTACCAACCTGTTTTGAAGCGATCACATCGACTAGATCCTTGAACGTTTTCCATTCATCACCAAATTCTTCTTCTGGGATCTCTATATTGAAAACAAGTTCACAATCCATGATAAGCTCTATCATATCAAGATCGTCGGCACCAAGATCGTCTTCCATTTCGGAGGTTTCTATAACCATGTGTTCAGGAACACCAAGATGTATAGAAACAATTCGACGAAGTTTTTCTGTGAGTTCATTCCGCGTCATTGTCGCACCCAAACACCAACGGTATTACGCCACTGTTTTGTAAATCTTGGTTCACGTTCCGTTGAAAATCCCTGAATCACCAACGATTTCACAATATCTAAGGAACGCTTTAAAGAATCCTTATTCATCTTGTGAAATTCAATCGACAACTTCTTGGTATCCAAAGGAAGAGACGAAAGATCACTTTCAAGTAGGAATTCGCTTCCCTCTATATCTATTTTTACGACCGATGGTTTATGCTGGTACAGAAGATCCAGAAAGCCCACTGATGGAACCGTCCTATAAGGTCGGTTATTCTTCGCAATAAGGCTGTGTCGCCCTTCACTACGCCCACCGGCAACATACAGCTTACACTCTTTACCGCTCCCCCATCCTTGGACACACGCAGCATAATTTAACGTTGCTGAAAACTCCTTCCCTAAATTTCTTCTGAGCAATCTGAAGTTAGGAAGATATGGTTCTACACAAATGACAGACTTGACTCCACATACCAATACCCACTTTGAAAACCCACCAATATGTGCGCCAAGATCCAATACGATGTCATCAGAGTTCAGACCTAACTTTTCATTCTCATTTGGTATTGCCTTCACCAGATCCAGATCCGTCGTCTCCGGACGGTGGTAGATATCAAAAGATGGCCGGTTAGGGCACCGAGGCCAACTAACTTTTGATTTGATGACTTCTACAACCACGAGTACGTCTTCATCCTCCCTACAAAGCGCAACCGATGTCCAGCCCGACCCCGATGCCTAGACCGAGCAAAACAAATGGCGTAAGAAAAATAACCGCACCGATTGGCCACGGTGCATCCAAAAACCAGTTTCTTATTTTGTACATATCACCCTCCTAGTGATATGTACAAAATGACAACGATGCCGACGTTAATTCCATTGACTTTTTCTCCGTACCTACACCACTATACGATAAAAACTTACGCTTAAATTACGATGGTGGATAAAATCTTGCTCTCATTTTTCCTTCTCCTAATCGAACACGTTCATACTTATCATGTTCACAAAGCGAATGTTCGATTTCTCGCATTTCAAGAACAGGAAAATCATCTGGAAGAAACTTACCACTCAATGAAAGAAGCTTTCGCATTTCATCGATGGCTTGGTCACGTGGTAATGGTTCTCTATCGCGGCGATACCTTCCCTTAATACGACGACCAGCAACTCTATGAAGGCCACGGATAGCCCCAGGACCTGGATTCGCCCAAGTCATGATGTCCGTTGCGCCTCGGAGATACCGCGTGTGTCTTAAATCCGTCACAACCTCATAGGCTATAAACGAACCAAACCCTGGCCGACCACGAAACTGGTTCCACGCTTCTTGTAAGGTCACAACTTGCGTCACCGACGAAAGACCACCTTGGACAAACGGCGGAGGATCATGGTACAACACATCAAGTATCTTAAAAGCGGTCTGACCAGATTTTGGACCACCAAGAGTTCCAGTCAACATGTATGCTCCAGTATATGCCTTCTCTCCCCGTTCTCGTCGGTCTTCGATCAACTTCATCAGCCGAGCAGGATCCCACTTCTCTGGAAATCCAAACTCAGCCAACGTGTCGATGAAGTTTATCTGTCTGGCAAGAGCCATAGCAAACCAAAGCATTGGATGGTCTGCATAAGGCTCCCGCCAGTTTTCTCGGATCCAGATAGTGGTCCTGTCCAGTTCACGAAAAACATTGCAGAACCTATACGTTTGGAGTATCTTGTCTTTTGTCCAAGGAAACGGTCTCTTAGTGATGCTCCGACGTAAATAAATAGCGTGCCGTTCTTTCATCCACCAGAAGAACCGCCTCAGCTGGCTCTTTTTAAACGTCATCAAGACCTCAGATCAGGACTTTTTCTTCTTCAGCTCCTCAACGGAAACATTTCCACGTTTTACGTCCGTCCGGATGTTTCCGCGTCCACCACCAGCCTTGATGTACGCAGACACTTTCATGCCCTCTTTATAGAGAGCGAACTTCTTGAATGCAGCTGTCCCTGGTCGGCGTGGGTTCTCCTTCACTTTCAAGTGAATGATCGCATCATTGGAGAATTGAGCAGGACGACCAGGCTTGCCAACACTTGTCTTCTTCTCAGCTGACTTTTTGGCCTTGCTGCTCGTCGCCTTCTTCTTGGACTTCTTGGTTGCCACTTTCGTCTCCTTTTCTTCCTCTTCAGGTTCATCACCTTCTTCATCGTCTTCTTCTTCAGAAGGTTGCTCATCGTCTTCTTCTTCTTCACCCTCTTCCTCTTCCTCTTCCTCATCCTCTTCGGGATCAGGTTCAAGATCAGACTCGTTAACGTTTTCAAACTCCACAACTTCCTCCTCTTCCTTTACAGCAGCGATGGCTTTGTTCAGCCAATCCGTAACGGGCTCTGGTAAGTTTTCCCAATCCGAATCAGAGAGTTTGTTCCCCTCAATAGCCAAACGCTCCAGAAAGTGTGTTCTGGACTCTTTCCTTCCCTGCTTAATACCTGTTGCTTCACAGAGGATGTCTTCTATCTTTTTACTATTCATAGTCGAATCCTTCCTCCTACCAGTCCTATGTCATTATTAATCGTATATACATTATACACAAACGTACGACAACGTTATCAGGAACCAACAACTATTCGTAACCGCTGCTTCGTAAATCGCAACAAATCCAAAGCTGTCAATCCTGGTCTCTGTTTTGGGATCTTAAGAGAAATATTCCCCCGCTTCATATCGGCATGGATGTTTCCGCGAACGGTGCACATACCGCTTTTCTTGCCAGCAGCGATATACTCCACAACCGTCATTCCGTCTTCGTACAGCGAATAGCGAACATATGCCTTGGTTCCCTGACGGCGTTGATTACCTTCCTTTAGCATTTGGATTATGGCATCATTTGGGATCCCATTGTGTCTTTTCACCTCCAAATCTTTTGGATCTCCCTGGAAAATAATCCGTGCTATGCGATTCTTTCCAAGATACTGTTGCTTGACCGATACCCCTCTTTTCTTGGCATCGGCTTGAAGGGTCTGTGAAATTAATCCTGACTCCATTGCAGCAATAAACATCTGCATTGGTTTTGGACACTGTCGAATATACGTCCTCATCTCACCTTCGTTCGGTAAGGATCCTGGCATCATGTCAAAACAATTTACCTCTTTGCCATCCCGCTCACTGATATTAGAGATCAATAATTCTCGATCCTTAGACGCTTTCTTAGTGAGATCTGTAAAATGATTTATAAACGCTCTCTTATAGAGCGCCATGAAATGCGCCCCATTTTTGGCACAACCACCCCCATATTTCTTAGCACAAACAAGAAATATGAGATATGCCTCCTGGAACATATCATCAAAATCCCCCTGACAATGTAATCGCCAGAGGTTCTTTCTTATAAATTTGACAGACCAGCCCGATATGGACCTATTAAATTTGGGGACGAATACAAGACGCTCCCGCTTATTTTTCATTTTGACGCCACCCTGTCACCTCAAAAGAGGAAGGCAGTCGACTGACCCGGACCCTGGTCGACCAACAGGTTTAAGAGGAGATGATACGCCGAGCCTCGTAACCCTATGACCTTACAATAACCCCATAAGACTAAATAATAAAGGGGCTTCTCAATATCAATCAAATAACGAAAGCACACTGTTTTTGTTTTGAAAAGTAATTTCACCAGGATCTTCAATACCACTTGGTAGCATGATTATCTCAGTTTCAAGAGGAGCTAAAGAAGTCTGGAGTATCATAGCGGTTTCCATAGCCCCACGATCCAGGACAATACACACCCGTTTGAAAAAATCTGAAAGTTCGTGTATAATCCAAATCTGTTCTTCACTGAACGCAGTGCCAAAAATACAAGTCGCACGGATACCATGCTCAGATAAGAAATAGTCCATATGAATCGCGTCAAATGGTCCCTCAGTGATGGCTAGAATATCACCTCTTTCCTCAATCAATTCCAACTGACGATATAGACAGTTCTTGATACTCATCGGTGCCCTGGGATTTGCGGTTTTCTCGTGGCTCACTGACATGTAACGTATCTTTTCCAAATCAGAAATGGTTCGTCCGGTCCAATTGACCAACTGATCCCCCATGAACACCGGGATGATTATGCGGTTCTTCCACACACCAGAAAGCACATACCGAAGACCATACTGTTTTCCCAACAATTCAATATCCTTTGGTTTGAAACCACGTCCATCACATAGATACCAGATAAACCGCCGAGCCAACCGTTCATGACGAAGCCGACGGAACCCATTTAGAAATCGTAATTCAACACGATCCTTAGAGATAGATTTTTCCCCATCATCGATATCATCTCCTGGTTCCAATAAGGTTTCTATCTCCTCTAGAAAATCATCAGGAATAAATGCTTGTTCCGAACGAAAGTAATGGTCAGCCTCCATGTAAGAACAGTTGAGCAACGCCATGATCAACCGATGAGGTCGCCGCCCTCGGTGATCCTTTATCCTCCAACAACCCCAGACTCCAGAAGCGATATGAATACCAAGGTGCTGAGATGGATCTGCTGGACCGCACATTGGGCATTTTATATTCACATTTCCCGACGAAACATTCGGACCAGATGTCACGTACGGAATCTTCTGTTCTATCAAGAACTCAACAAAGTTAAACATCACAACATCCCCGATAAATTTTTAGCTTTTGTTTGACTACACCCACTTCTCCCTCCCATTGACCAACTCTTTAAACAGATTCTTATCCTGTTCCAAGCTCCAAAGCATCTTCTCTTCAATCGTTCTTCTCATAAACAGGTCGAAGTACACAACCGGGAACTCCTGCCCATCACGCCAGGTCCGCCCCTCCGTCTGTACCCTGATCAATGGATCTACTGGTGTCTCATAGTACACAGAGTAACATGCTACCTGAAGATTCAACCCAAAAGAACCGGAACTGTTATTGACTACAAAGAACCGACAGTCAGGATCAAACATAAATCTATCCAGAACCTTGTCCTTGTCCTTTGTCCCAGACCATAACCTCTCATGATCTATCCCTTCATCCTTCAATGCCTCCCCGATAAACCGACCTGATAGAATGAACTCATGGAAAATCAACATCTTCTTTCCCTCAGGAACCTCAGAGACCTTCTGCATCAATGCGTCCAGCTTTGGGTTCCCACGAAACACGATCTCGATCTTCTTGTCATCATCTTTGACACCAAGGAACCCAGAACAAATCTGACGAAGTTTGATAAACGAATTCTTCTGTATCTCAAAGTTCCGACGCGCCTTTATAACTCCCTGAACAACCTCATCATAATAAGTCCTTGCCTCATCTGGGAGATCAAGTTCCACCGGAACCCAATTTTGCTCTGGCATATCATAACAGTCGGTTATTTCATAACGAATGGACCGGCTCTTCACGAACCGTCGAAGGATCTTAGTCTTCTTCTTATCAAAAGTATAATCACGACCACCCCAATAGTTCTTCTTCATCGTATAGAATGCTGCTCTATATAATCCCAACGTCTCCCCTAAAGTCGCGCCATTATCCAACAAGAAGAACTGGCTCCAGAACGCGATCGGGTCCTTGCCAAATGGGGTTCCGGTCATCTCATACCGTAACGGTATAGTCTTCACAAGTTGCCTACAGACCCGAGAGGTGAGCGACATCTTATTCTGAACCGCCGTGCTTTCATCCAGCACAATGAAGTCAAACATATCAGCAAGAATCTTGATCCGTTTATTGTTCAGGACCGTCTTCCACTTCTTCTTATCCCTGTTCCTTCCTTTGTTCCTGACACGCTTAGTACAGAACGCAACCAACCCCTGATAGTTCAACACAAACAAATCCCCATGCTTCTGCAAAAGCTCCAGTCGTCTCTTACTCCCACCCTTCAATCGAATACATTTCAATTCCGGTGTATGTTTTCTACACTCGAGATAAAATCCACGGATATTGACTACGTTTGGAACAAGGACCAACCCACACGAACATTCCCCAGCCAACTTGCGGTACAAAAAGACGTCCAGAATGATTTTCGTCTTCCCAGTCCCAAGATCCAAGAGAAAAATTAAACACTCCTTATCGATACCGATGAGGAAACAGACCTTCTGATGAAGACGAGGATCCGTATGGAACCGAACAGCTGGGGACAGATCATCAATGACCTTATCCAGCTCTTCCTCTGAAATATCCTTCATCCATTCAAAGGTTTTGACCTTCCGGTTCAGAAAGTCTTCAACTGGTTGCTGACGAATCACCATTTCCGAGCCAATCGCTCCAATGACGAGGAATAGAATGTGTCCCAATAGATGGAACGCATTTCGGCTGACTGAATGATAAATTGTCCTCGGTTGTAATTCTGCGTAATCAGGACAGAAATATTAGCTCCTTCATCACGACTCTTCGAAACGTGTAAACGCGCCAGCCCTAACCGTTCCTCTTCCTTTGTCTGACTATACGTGATGACCGTGTCCGCCGTGGCAATCTTCGAGAAATCTTCAGCGACATCTATCTCCGTAATGAACGTCTTCTCAACACCACGACGACTGGACTGAGTCGGAGTAACCACAGCAAAATTACGTTCCACCGCAATTCCTCTAAGATCTTTTCCGATTTCTCCGAGTTCCACCCTTAGATAGTGAGGGTTTAATTTCATAAGATCAATATAGTCCAGGATAAACAAGTCCGGGACAAAGTTACACGTACTCTCCAAGAGATCCAGATATGACCGCAACATTGGTATCGTCAACTGGCCCATCGGAAACTGCTTGACAACCAGATTCTCCATCTTCGTTCCCCATTTGCCAATCTTTTTTATCAACTTCTTCCGCATCCCTCGCTGATCAAGTGATCCTCTTGCCCTGACATTCCGCTTCTTCTTTATTGCAATGAGACGATCATCTTCAAACTTCAAGACCGCTTCTGGAGTCGCTCCTTCTCGCTTGCTCAAATTAAAGAAAGACTGAAAATATCTTTGAAGCATCCTCTCTTCTGAGATCTCCAACGAAACATGACACACCTTTGCACGCTGAATGATTGCCTCCTTCCCAAGATGGATGCACCACCAAGTCTTCCCACGTCCTGGCAATCCTATGAAATACTGTATCGTCCCAGGACTAGGACCAAGAAACCGATTGTCCAGTTCAGGTATCCCAGTCCGGAGCGTTTTTTCCTTCCACTCCTTCTTCAAGAAACGGAGGCTTCGCTTCGTATCAGCAAGAAACACCCCAGGATCAAAAACGGTTGGTTTGAGTGAAGCTCCCTTGGATAATACCTCGACCGCTTGTTCCGATGCATCAGACGCACCGGATTGAAGTATCCGCGCTGCCTCATAGACCGATCGCTTCAGTTCCTGCTGTGCAACAAACTCATGGACTTCAGAGATGACATAATCAGCATCTATCGACTTCCTGCTTGCATGGATCTGATTGAGTATCTTCTTATAGACCCTAGCCTTCCGCGAATCCTTTCCGGTCAAGATCGGTTCAAGCAGATCAGATATATGCTTCTTTGGGGTCCGGTGGTACTTGTCTATGAAGTCGATAGCGCTCGCAGCTATCTCACGATAAACACCTTCAAAAAGATCAGCAGCGACCAATCCCCGTAGGACCTCTGCTTGCTTCTTCTTTCCAAAACACAACAGGACAACGATGTTATGCTGAACGAATGTTGAAAATCGTTCTTGACCAATATTCATCTTTCATTCCAAACCAAGAACCTTATATCCTCTTCCCTCCAAACATCGGACCAAGACAGCATCTCTTTTCGTCATTGTTGAGGTGTAACCATAAGCCAGTCCTGGTATCCCAGCGCCAGCGGCACCAATCATTGCCCCTCTTTTAGGAATACCAAGAACGGCCCCAGTCGCAGCACCAGTTGCGGCACCAACAATTGCGGCACCTAGAGCTGATTCTAAAGTTCGGTCTTTTATCCGGGATGAAAGGACTATGCAATCACGTAAATCACTTCTGTATTTTGTCTTGTCAAAGTCCATACTCTTTTCGTCAATTATTGGTAACGATGAGAACCTCATTTTGGAATCACCGATGACTTCTCCAGTGTCTGAGAAAGCAGTGACTAGCTTTCCATCGACAACTTTGAAATAATACGGTGAATGTTTTCTCGCTTGATCAGCGCACGCTGCTACGAACAGGCATAATAGTATTGTCATGTATTTCATAACTCACCTCCATTATTTTTCATCTTCATCTTCAACTTCAACTCTATCCACCAAACAGCTGTTCCGGACCTATGCTCTGGCTTCCCCAAAATATCATTGACAGCTTTTATCACCCCATAACAAACCCCTCCTGAACCACCACCCTCAATCGTGGCATATTGTTCAACCAACTCTGGATCACACTCATCAAGATGTTTTATATAATCGTGACCTGAAATTATCCCACCTGGCTTTGTCACATGTAATGCTGCCTTGATATCATGACAAACAGCATCGTACACATGATCAGCATCAATGAAAACCATATCCGCAAAAAATCTAGGGAAGTTAAACACTTCACTGATATCACCAACCACAATAGTCACATGATCACGATAAGACATGGTTCTATCTACAAAAGCAGCCAACACCTCCCCAGGTGGAGCTTCGGTTGCCTCATCATTTGGGTTTCCTTTGAAGTGATCAAAACAATATAAATGGCCTTTCGCTTCCACTATCTGTGGTAGCATAGCCAAAGCCGATCCTCCTATATGAGAACCAAATTCAAAAATGATCTCTTTACCAGTTGACAATTCGCGAAGAATGTCATAATCTCCGGGGGTCATCAAGTTGGTTAGTCTGCTCATCTGATTCAACCATCCAATTTCTCTGTCGTACAATCTTCCTCAGCAACAGCAATTAGTGTATTCTCTCCTCTTCATTCTCAAGAAATTCCCAGTTCTCGTCAAACTTTAATGACAAAGCACTGTAAATGAACTCCTGAACGTGCCATACCAGTTCTTTATCTATTCCAGCAAGCTCTTCATTCGCTAGTTGTTTGGCATGCGACATTCCAATCGACATCACCATCACAGATATATACCTGATCAAAACGATCATACCTTCTCCTGGATGTAGATCATGATCCTCCCACCAACCGTCAAGCATCCTACATAACTCTTCCCAACTCTCAGTCTTCAGTAAATCACTGTGTAGCAATTCATCTATCTGGTCGTCGTCCATTGGTAACGTCCACATTCTTGGGTGTTTCATACTTCTCTTTCTCCCTACAACCTATCCGCCGTAAAAGGCTTTTCTGACGTGAGCACAGAAAGTAATCCTACTTCCATATACCCTGGGAATGCTGAGTGAATGAGTTCCGGTGCCTGATCCAAAAATGTAATCAGTGTGTGCATCGACATCGGTAATGTCTTCCTTGACTCCCCAATCCTCATCTCCTTTATATGTGTCGTGACGATCCTAACTAGAATCGTATACAGCTTTGGCTTCTGGTTCTTAAGCACCCCAGGAAAGAACTCCTTGGTAAAGTCAAAGACCATTGCAGACTTTTCCATGAACATCTTATAGTCTCGAGATCGTCTGACGAACACGCTGTATTTCATCTTCCTATGAACACCATACTCCCCCAAGACATCAGACATGACTCGGTAAAGAATCTCCTCGTCGCCAGTCCCTACCAACACGGAAGCTTCCTTCTTCCACGACAGCCGGCCATTGACCTGATGAGCGACTTCTTCAAGCTCCTTGACGGAAAGGCTTGGTATCGAATCTAATGCACTTTCCAGAGCCTTCTTTGTCATGACAACCTCACCCGCTTCCGTTTGTGTTGCTTCTTGGAAGCAAAGCGAGCAAACGCTATGTCCTCAGCCGTCGTAGGATTGCCCAAGGAGCCGGTTGTACGTCGGTTTAGCACCATAGCACCTAACTGACGCTTAGTGATCTCCTGTGCTCCGTATTTGACGGCAAGGGTACGTTTCGACAAACAAATATCATAGTGATCCTTCTGATACCAACGTTGGGCAACACCAATCTTGTTCGCCATCTTATGCAGTTCAGTCTCGTCATCGGCAATCATATGACACATCAGCATCCGTCTGTATGGAGCACGCATGTCGTCAACGAAAACAGTCACTCTAGACTCCATACCTCTTTTGGTTTTCTCACAACAATTCTCCGTCCTCAAACTCGTGTCGTCCATTTACGTCAAAACGAAGATAAGGTGGACCTTCTCTTGGACAATCCATTGTATTCATATCAGACGCTTTACCGCTCAAGATGAAAATGGTACGCCAATTTTGGCCATAAACTTCCACCATGATAAGACCCAAGCGTGTTAATTCACGGGTGGCTTCGCTAGGGGATATAATACCGGCTTTTAAAAGTTGGAGGTACGTCGGTGCCCTTTGGCCTTTTAAAGCTGCTTTCTCAAACTCATGAAAACATTGTGTTTGGTTATATGTCAAACCAGTCATTTCGGAACCTGCCCATATATATCGGTATAACGTTCGTCCCCTTTCGGCACAGGCAAAAGATTGAACCCAAGGACATTGATCAGTGCCTCAATATTGTTGATTAATCCAATACCTCGATTTCTCATTCTAATAAGTGTATCAACAGCTACCCCCGATTTCTTTGACATCTCCTTATAAGAGATCCGCCGCTGTTTCATTTGATGAAGGACAAACCGCACTAGATGGCTCCCTGATTGTGGGATCTTTCGGGGGACACATTCTGCATGGCTTTTTATTTTGCTTGCAACAATTTTACCATTCGGTGCCACTGGTGTCGTCAAGATCCGCTTCGGTGACCAACCTTTCTTCCTCCGAGCATAAAGAGTCCCTGGTTTGATACCCACTCGTTTTGACCACCGCGTCAAATTCATGGTCTCACCCTGATAGGTGAACAAAATGTCAGTTCTACGTTGTTGTCCGTGCCAGGCCATTTCATACTGTACTCATACTTGATGATCAATCTTCGTTATGACATATCCAGCAGCTTCCAGATCGGAAAGAATGTCGTTGGCTCTGTTGTATGCAATAGCGATCCTCTCCGTATCATTTAAATATCAGGCTTGATAAAGAGGGGAACCGTCTCCATTCCAAGATTTGTCCATTCTAAGAAACGGAGCCTTGTCAATTTGTCGTGCCATCCGTTCACATAGAGGCATTTCGTCTTGTTTCATATTTCTTCACCTTCATTTATTTTTGCTCATCATAATTCTTCCACTCAAAATATAGATTGTCACACCTAGGGCAATTATCTGAGTGAGGATATTTCAAAGGAAAAGAACCACCTTCCACTCTAGTTTCCCATTCGTGTCCACAGTTCCAGCATTTGTATTTCGCAACCATCACCTCTTCTGGACCGTTAGAGAAGAATCCATGGCATCCCGGTTCGCTTTTCCTTGGGTAGACGTTGACACTTCGGTGCCTTGTGGTGTTCCGTCACTTGTTATCCTAATTTTCATGACCATCCTCCTTCCTGTCTAGATCATATCCGATTTGTTCCAGCACATACGAGTATCGT
>JAHCSE010000025.1 GCA_018609195.1 Patescibacteria group bacterium | reverse complement strand
TTTTAAAAAAGAAGCTTTCCATTCATCAGCCTCAATAACTAAATATTTTGATTGGCCCTGGCGGAAATTGCTGTTACCAAATTCTCTCAGTTTTGTTCCTAAAATTACAGTGGGATCGAGGCCTGCTTTAAGTAAAATTAGACTAATTAAGGCTACAGTTGTGCTTTTTCCATGAGTGCCAGAAATGGCACAGGTCCAATATTTTTTTGTTAATTGGCCCAAAGCCTGAGGATAAGACTTGGCTTTTAATTTTAAGCTTTTAGCTTTCAGTAGCTCAGGATTATCTGATTTGACGGCTGGGCTATAAATCACTAAATCAATATCTTTTGGAAGGTTTTTGGTTTTATGCTTACCAATAAAAATTTTAACTCCCAAATTTTCTAAATCTTTTGTGATTTCTGAATCCTCCAAATCAGAACCTGAAACCTCATATCCCTTTTTCAAATAAAATCTGGCTAAAGCTGATACCCCAATTCCTCCGATACCAATGAAATGGACTTTTTTCATTTTATTCTCCTAAATTCATTGATTCTAAAACAAAATAGTCAGGCCCCGTTGGTTTCAATTTACTTTCCATAACCTCAATGGAATTAACTGGAACAGTTAAGGAGATTTTTTCTTCGATTTTTGGTTTCTTTTGAAGATGTCTCCATTCTACCATCCTAATTCTTCCTGAGGTAATATGGGGCTTGAATTCCCTCGCCTCAGTTTTTGATTTTAATCCTGATAATTTTCTTCCTAAATCATTTTTTAAAATAGCAAGCTCCTGACTTTTTTCTCCCTCTACCCAAAACATTCGCGGAGTCGTATTTGGAGGACCAAGACAAATTCTTTGAAAATATATTGAGAATGGCTGATGATTTTTAGCTATCTTTCTGGCAGCTTCAAAGATATTGAATAAACCTTCCTCCTCAACATAACCAATAAAAACCAAGGTTAAGTGTAAATTAGCTTCTTTTACCCACCTCACTGGAAGATTTTCCCATTTTTTTTGGTAAAAAATGATTTCCTTTTTTACGTCTCTTGGAAGGTTAATTGCGATGAAAATACGATGTTTGGTCATCATTCTAATTGTAAAATATCATAAAAATGGTTACAATTAAATAGATTCAATGAGTTTAATTAACGACCAGAGAGGAAAAATTTTAGAAAAGGCAAAGAGTATTTTATCTAAAGAGCCAAAGCTTATTGAACTAAAAAAAGCCAAAAGAGTTATTTTTGTTGGCGATACTCACGGAGACTGGGAGGCTTCCAAGAAAGTAATAAAAGATTATTTAAAACCAGGAAATAAAATAGTCTTTCTGGGAGATTATGTGGATCGAGGACCTTATTCAAAGGAAAATTTAGATTTTCTATTAGAAACAAAGATTAAACATCCAAAGCAAATTTATCTTTTACAAGGGAATCATGAGGGCCATCATATTTCAAAATTCTATCCGGCTGATTTCTGGGAAAGATTAGATAAAAAGTCATATAAAATGTACTCCTCCGTAGTTGAACATTTCTCCCTGGTAGCCACCACAAAAGAAATTATTGCTTTGCACGGAGGACTACCCGAGGTTGAGAAACTAACTGATATCAATAAAATAAAAATTGGGGATGAAAAATGGCGGCAGATTTGTTGGGGAGATTTTGTTGAAGGAAAAGGGGAATACTTGGGACAAGATCCTTTTACTGGTCGCCCTAAATTTGGTAAAAATTGGTTTTTAAAATTAATAAGGAGGTTTAAGAAAAAAATTCTCATCAGAGCCCATCAACCCGATTGCCCTCAGTTTGTGTTTAACAATAAATGCCTCACTATTTTCACTTCTTCTGCTTACGGTAGAGAAAGAGTCATTGCCATTGCCAATTTGGAAAAGGAAATCAAAGATGCGAGAGATTTAGAAATTGTTAGAATTTAAACAAGATGGTCAAAATGAAAGCGAAAAGTAAAAAAGCCAAAAGAAAGAAAAAATCTTTAGCTAAAAAAAGAGAAGAGACTGCTATCCAAAAGATTGTCAATCATTATTTTGAGACAAAAGGGTTAACTTTGGAAAAAATTAAACAGGATGCCAAAAAGAAAAAGATAATTTATTCCAGATTTACGAGACCTGCAAAACAACTTTTGGTATTAGCAGGTTCTGTAAGGAAAGCAAAAAAAGCTATTACCAAAGTGGCTGAATGGGCAAAGTCGCGAAATTTAGATTATGCCATTGAAACTGTTTTTAAAAAGTGGCTTGAATTAGATAGGTTAAAACCAAAAGAGGTTGTGAAAAAACCCTATTTTCAAGAAAATCCTATGGTCTGGTCAGAAACAAAAAGGAAATGGTATGTGATTGATGAAACTGGTAGTTGGTTGGAATTTGCCGGAAAAGAAGAGGAAATTGAATGGAGAATTATAAAATAGACTCAAAATGGAAAATGGAAAGTGGAAAATAATTTTTATGGGGACTCCCGAATTTGGGGTTATTGTTTTAGAAGAGCTCTGTAAAACGAGCTATAAGCCGGTTTTAGTTATAACAGCTCCTGATAAACCAGTAGGCAGAAAGCAAATCCTCACACCCCCACCAGTGAAAGTTATAGCTGAAAAATATAGAATTTCAGTTTTACAACCAGAAAAACTATTAGCAATTAGCAATCGACTATTAGCAATTAAGCCAGATTTGATCATTTTAGCAGCTTATGGTCAGATTTTGCCAAAAGAAATTTTAAAAATCCCAAAATATGGATGTTTGAATTTACATCCATCCTTATTACCCCGTTTCAGAGGAGCATCTCCTATCCAATATACCATTTTAGCCGGAGATAAAGAAACGGGGGTAACTATCATTTTGATGGATAAAAAAGTGGACCATGGGAAAATTATAGCAAATACGAAATACGAAATAGAAAATAGGAAAATCACTTATCGAGAATTAGTAAAAGAGTTGGCGAATGTGGGAGCAGAATTATTAATTGAAATAATTCCAAAATGGATGAGGGGAGAAGTTGAGCCAAGACTCCAAGATAAAACAAAGGCTATGTATGCAAAAATTTTAAAAAAAGAGGATGGAAAGATTGATTGGAAAAAGTCAGCTTCAGAAATTGAAAGACAAATTCGAGCTTTTGAAACTTTTCCAGGAAGTTTCTGTTTTTGGCCGAGAAATAATAAAAATCAAAGATTAAAAATTTTAAAGGCTGACGTTTTAGAACAAACAGAGCATGGACCTTTTGGAGTTTCAGGAAAAACTTTTTTGGCCTCCAATGACAAAATTGCAGTTCAGACAGAGAAGGACTTTCTCATAATTGAGGAGTTACAGGTAGAGGGGAGAAAAAAAACAACCGCTGAAGATTTCTTAAGGGGCCATCCTGATTTTGTTGGGGTCATATTGAAATGAAATGCTTACTCATACTGATCTAAAAAAGGGAGTAAAAATAATTATTGATGGGGAATCTTACGAAATCCTGGAGGCGAAACCCTTGAAGATGGCTCAGCGAAGAGTGGTTATTCAAACCAAAATTAGGAATTTAATTACGGGAAATGTGTTTTCTCGGAATTTTCATCAAAGAGAAATTCTTCAAGAGGCAGAGATTTCAAAAATTGAGGCAAAATTTTTATACTCCCACCCCGATAGGAAGTCCTCGACTTCCAACGGGGCAAGTCGCCATCGCTATTTTTTCTGCGAAAAAGATAACCCTGCCAAACGTTTTGACCTAACTGGTGCACAAATCGGTTCCCAGGCCCAATTTTTAAAGTCGAACCAAATTGTCGAGGCAATAATTTTTGAAAATAAAGTAATCAATATTTCTCTGCCAATTAAAATCCAATTAAAAGTTATTGAAGCTCCCCCGGGAATCAAAGGAGATAGATCGCAACCTGGCACAAAACAGGTAACTTTGGAAACTGGAGCTAAAATAAATGCCCCTCTTTTTATCAAAGAAAGAGAGCTAATTGAGATAAATACCGAAACTGGTGAATACGTAAGAAGAGTTGAATAAAATGCAAAAAAAATCTCAAAAATCAATGAAAGCCGCCAGAAGGCCCAGCCTCGACTCGAGGCGAGGCGGGCGAGCCTCGCCCACTGGGCGGGGAAAAGTTATTTTGGCAGTTGGGGCTCATCCTGATGATTTAGATTTTGGTTGTGCAGGAATAATTGCCAAATGGGTAAAAGAAGGAGCTACTGCCTACTATTTAATTTGCACTAAGGGATGCAAAGGTTCCAATGACCCTAAAATGAATTCTAAAAAATTAGCTAAAATTCGCAAAAGAGAGCAACTGGAAGCAGCCGGGATTTTGGGAATAAAAGAGGTTTTCTTTTTGAATCATGAAGATTCAGAATTAGAAAACAATCTTGAACTGAAAGAAGAAATTACCAGAATAATTAGAAAAGTGCGCCCCTCTGTTGTCTTCACGTTAGATCCTTTAATGATCTATTCCCAAAAAAGAGGTTATCTTAACCATCCTGATCATAGGAATTGCGGCCAGGCAGTTTTAGATGCTATTTATCCCCTATCTCGTGATCGTTTAACTTTTCCCCATCATCAAAAAAAGGGATTAAAACCCCATAAAGTAAAGGAAACTTATCTCATTAATTTTGATGAGCAAGATACCTTTTTTAATATACGCTCAACAATTAATTTAAAGATAAAAGCTCTATCAAAGCATAAAAGCCAGATTTCAAAAGAGACTCTAGAAAGGGTCAAAGAACGGGCTTCTCAAACAGGTAAAATAAAAGGCTATAAATCGGCCGAGGGCTTCAAGAGAATCATTTTGAGTTTTTGAACAACTTTTCTCTCATTGCAACAATTGTTTTTTTTGAGGTGTCATATATGACAGGTAACTCTAAGTAATCAATAGCAATTGCAATCCAGGCAAGCCAGATCGGAAATAAAGGGTTCCTTGTCGGATCAATTAATTGACTCACGACAAACTCATCTGTAATCCAGAAAAGGTGAAGCCACTGTACATTAAGAAAAACGAGAAACCAAGCCGCCTTTAAGCTGAATCCTTTTCTGAGTTCATTGATATAAATCAAAGAAACACTTATGAGGGCTGGAATTTCAGTATAATCAACAAAAACGATTATGTACTCCCAGATTCCAGAAAGATCAAAATAGCTTTTCCCAACGAGCCTGAGCAACACAACATCTGCAAAAAGCCAGTAAAGGTGAATTAATTGCAACACAAATAAACCAGCGGCAATGCTGGTATTAAGGGTAAGATTTCGTTCATACCATTCCCAGAATTTATGGAAGAGCTTTTGCATTCTTTAAGAGAAAAATATAGAGATAATACATGCTGCCGGGCTTGGCGATTTTTGTTAGCTCCGTACGAAACGAAGTTAGAACCTGGTTAACAGGGATTTGAGATAATTTTAAATTGGCCCTGTATTATTTTGAGCTAAATTTTTTTATATATGGCGCTTATTCCGAAAGCGTAGTGAATGTTTCTTCATCACTGCTTGTAGCATTACCCACAGCATCAGTAGAAACTGCTAGATAATAATAGGTAGTGTTTAGAGTCAAACTAAATAACGCAATTTCATGATTCAATACTAAATCAGGAAAGCTTACCATGGGTGTTGAATCCGGTATAACAAGCGGGGTTGATGTGTCATACCACACCTTACTATCTGCAGGCTCGTCGGTAACCCAAGTGATCATCGTTGATGAGCTGGTAGTATCTATTGCACTCACGCTTGAGATAATAGGAGGTGTGGTATCATCTGCGGGTACCTCTTCTCCTAACTTTTTTGCAATGCCAGGAGGAAGTTCTTGTCCGGGTAAGGGTTTTGGTTCAAAACCAAGCTTTTTCCGAATCCCTGGAGCAATCAAAAGACCGGGCGGTACCTTCCCAGATTCACCTACCCCTACTTCAAGCAACTCATTTATTCTGGACAATGTTTTGGGTCCAACCATTCCAACCTGTTCAATGCCTGCTATTTTCTGAAATCTTTTTACTGCATTTCTCGTTAATGGGCCGAAGTATCCTGTAACCAACCCTTCAGGATAAACATCCGGATCTGTTGCCAATGTCTCTTGTAATAATTTAATATCTTCACCGGTCATACCAAATCTTAATTGCCTAATCAGCTTTAGAGTTACTTTAATCTCTTTTTCCGTCTGCTTTACTTCCAATCTTGCCTGTTTTAATGATTCTATCTGCGTCTTTAATGATTCTATCTGTGCTTTTAATTTTTCTATCAGCTGTTGCAGCGACTGAAGAAGCTCCTGCGCCGAAGAAGTGCTTGTTGTTGTTTGTGCTAAAACAGGAGCATATAAGACACCAAACAAAACACTTACACCAAGAAGAATACCAATAATTTTGTTCATTTTATTCTTTTTATTTTAATTTAATAAAATAGATGTTTAATATTAATTCGACCTTTTATATTTCTTAATGCAAAAACTGATTTTTCTTATTATTCTTTTAAAGGATTTTCTTCTTTTTCATCGTCCTCGTCCACCTCAAGTTTCATAATAGCTGTTATCTCTTCAGAAGACAAACCGGTAAGCTCGGCAATTTTCGTAATAATTTCCTCCCGAGAAGTAGTGGGAAGAACGAGTTTAAACCTGTTCCCATCCAATCTGATTTTTATCTCCGCCTTACTATCTTTGACCTTAACTTCTATCTTTTCATCTTTCCTATTCTCATTCTCTCTGGCTTCATTTTTTATCTTTAAATTGATTTTTAATGATACTTCTTCACCCTCAGCCAAAACTTCTCTTGCAAGCTGTATAGCTTCCTTGGCTTGATCAGGAGCCAAGGCTTCAATTTTCTGTAAAATCTCTTGGTGGTTAGCAAGATTTTCTCCAAATTTCAAAGCAAGTTTTAATGTCTCTTGGCCTTTCTTATTTTTAATATCTAGTTTTATAAGAAAGCTCTCCGCTTCTTTTAATTCCAGCTTAAACCGTTCAAGATTTGTATTAATATGTTCCTGGTTTTCTTCTGGGTTACCAGAAGTTGTAAGTTTTATTACCTCTTCTAATCTTTTGTTGGTTAATTTAAGACTAATTTTCGCTTTGGAGAAATCATCGCGTGCTAAAAACTTCTCAACTTCTTCGGTAAGCAATTTAATTGGAAAAAGGGTATCTCCGGGTAAACTTTCTTGAGAGGCAAGAACCGCTCCCCCACTGATTGTGAGAATCAAAAGTAGAGCCAAAGCTGCGGTAGCGAACCGTGGACTCCTGAAAAATAGGAACGAACCCTTAAGTGGTTGAGGTGAGGTGGGATTTTCTTGGATAAATCTTTTCAAAATCTTTTTCGTAGAGAAAAACCACCTCTGATCAGGCTCTAAATGCCTTAAAGATTTTAGATAGGTTATAAGTTTAGACTCTTTCATAGTCAAATAAGGAAATCTTTTAATATATGTTGAAGTTCTTTTATTGACCGGGAGAGGGTGATATAAATTGCATTTTTTGACTTTTGGGTGATGCTCGCAATTTCTTCGATAGAAAAACCATCAACATATCGTAAGACGACCACATCCCGAAAATCTTTCTTAAGTCTGCAAACTGCATCTCGCACCATCCGTAGCTCCTCTTGGCTATTGATTTCTTGAACAATGTCTTTCTTGTAGAAAAATTTATTTTCAAATTCTTTATTAATGAAAAGAGGAGCTCTTGCTTTTTTCCTATAGTAATCAACAACCAAATTATGTGCACTTTTGTAAAGAAAGTTTTTAAGATTTTCTATTTTGTTTCGAGAATCTCTAAGATACATCCAGGTCTTCAAAAACACTTGAGCTGTCAAATCCTCAGCATCTTCTTTAGAATTTATCCGAAAATAAATATGCCTAAATAATTTAGGTGCAAAAATTTCGTAGGCTTTCAAAAAGCATTTCTCATCTACTTTCTGCCTAAACATATCGTTTTGTACTTTGTCCTTCATGTATTAAGACGCTCTGATAAGTATATTCTTTCACTTTTAACTTATGACCCTACCATATTTTCGCGAATTTAAAAAGGGTACTGACAAAGAAACCTCAAATTTTTTTGTCAATCAAAAAGCCCGAGGCAACCTGCCTCGCCAGCCCGCTTCGACAAGTCGAAGACGAGGCGAGCGAGGCGAGCAAGGCGGGCAACTCTCGGGCAGAAAATCGGGGCTCCCTCTACGAGACGAAGTGAGAACCTGTTTGCCAAAATAGAGAGTAAAAAAATAGCCCCTACTTATAAAAATAAAATCATTAAGGCCATAATAGCCATTAGTACATCCTCAAATAAAGTAAAGGTGGTGAGAGGCAACTTCACTTTTGTTCCCAGGCAAGCACAGTTAATTGGATTTTTTGAAAGTAAGTTTTGAGCTACCCCTATGGAACCGACACCCATTATTATAAAAGTTATTGTTGCAGTTATTATTAATTGAAATGAAAGCAGAAAAGCAATACCTAAACCAAATTCGATTACTGGGTAAGTAAAAGCATATAATTTGCTTCTCTTTGCAACTACATCATACATCGAAAATTGTTGTGCAAATCCTTTCCAATCTA
>JAHCSE010000024.1 GCA_018609195.1 Patescibacteria group bacterium | reverse complement strand
CTAGGAACAACGCCACGGCACCTGTGACGATCCCTCCGACGAAGGAGATCACGACGAAACCAATCAACGTCCAGAGGCTGAGCATAACTCTGTGGATAAGCCTGTGGAAATCTCAAAAGTCAATCCCCCCCCCTTGAGAATTCCCCCCCTATGCCCTCGTCCCACCAGGAGGTGGAACTCGGGCTGTTGCGGGCGGCGCTGCGTGAGCGCGCGCCGAAAAAGGATCAAACTGCTCGTCAACGGATCCGAGCAAAGATGATGGCCGAGTATCGAGAACCAGCGCTTCCTGCAATAATACTCGTAAGTCTTAATCTTTCGTTTAGGGCAAGTTCGTAAGAGAAGGTGAAATTAATTAAAGAATTGAAGGCTCCGTTTAGATCCATGAGAATACTAATCGACATTAGATTTGCTGTATTACCAGCATTTCTATGTTGGAGGTTCATTCCTCTGTTCGTAGCGGCTGCATCGTTGATAGTCCCTTGTAAGATCACGTCGTAGGTCCCCGATGGCAAAGATTGAGTGTCAGCTAAAACTGCGGTTCCCAACGGCGCAGAAATCAATCCTTCAGAGAAAATAGTTGTCGATCTGAATACTGGAGGACGAATGTTGATGTCTGGAGTGACGACATTGCCAAGCGAGACGACCGGCACGATGATGTCGGCGACGTTGAGGACGCCGAGTGGCCCCCGGATCTGCAGGAGTCGCACCAGATCAGCTTGGACCTCAGGGTCGATGGCCTGGGCCCGGGTGGAATCTAGCTCTGCCATCTCGAGGAACCTAAAGCGGAATGACGTCGACCATGGTGTTGACGATGATCGCAGCGCCAGTCGTGTTCCTCATTGCAACGAACAAACGGTCCCCTGGAGCTCCCCCATGCTCGACCAGGAGATCGTCCGGCCGGACAGGGAAGCGGTTCGACGCGGAGACCTCGCTGTCGCTAACCAGGCTCTCCCCGCCGATGAGGACGTCTGCGTTCATCCCAACGGCTGCGGCCGAGAAGTACATCCGCACTATAGACGGCTGAGCGACGAACTCGAATGGCAGTCCAGCTAGAATGTTCACCGTGCGAGTGTTTGCAGCGACCGATCGACGGTCAGTCATGGTGGGCATTGATCCAATCCTTTACTTAGCTGTGTCTATGGTGTCTTGGGTGGTGGCGATGAACGCGGCGGCGCGCCGGCGGGCATACGGAGGCGATCGCGTCGTTGATGCTATGTACTCGGCGAATTGTTGCCTTGGTCGTCGCGAGCTGCGACGCCGTAATGCCTCGTCGCCGGCGCCGCGGCCTGGCCGCGATGATCTGCGCCACCTCGACCACAGAGAGGCCTAGCGCGGCCGCGGTCGCGGCGAGGCCCAGGTCACGAACGAGCGACAACACCCTATCCCTCGAGACGCGGTTGCCGATGAACGCCGACGCTCGAGCGAGGAGCGCACGAATGAGCGCGCCCGCGCCGCCGGCTATGAACGGCACGATCGCTCCGGTTGGCGTAACCGTGGGCCCGGGGAGGCTTGGGATGCGTGGGAAAGCGACGGAGGAGAGAAGTGGCACCGGGCCGACCTGACTGGCTGTGGGCCCAAAACCGGCACTGATACCCCCGGCAACAGCCGTGCCGAGCAGAGCGCCGGCAGGGCCTCCTATGACGGCGCCCAGGATCGGAGCTGCGACCTGAGCGATCGAGCCGAGGAATCGGCCGATCGAGAAACCCATGATCTACCTCCTGAAGACTGATGGCCGTTTAGGCCGGTGAGGATCGCTCTGGGCGCTGATTGGGTGATCGACTAGGCTTAGGACCTTCTGAGCCTCCTCTTCGGCCTCTGCGGCCGTCCTGCGGGCCTCAACGCCCTTCTTGCCGGCTCGAGCCTTCACCTCGCGCACTATGCGATCTTCGAGCTCGTCCTGGCGCTCCTCGAGGACGTTCAGGCGCTTCGCCAGCACCCTCAAACTCCCAGCCCCGCCTAGGAACAACGCCACGGCACCTGTGACGATCCCTCCGACGAAGGAGATCACGACGAAACCAATCAACGTCCAGAGGCTGAGCATAACTCTGTGGATAAGCCTGTGGAAATCTCAAAAGTCAATCCCCCCCCCTTGAGAAT
>JAHCSE010000023.1 GCA_018609195.1 Patescibacteria group bacterium | reverse complement strand
TCATATCCCTGTCAATCAAACCCCGATAAAGAGACACGTTCGATCCGTCTGGTCCGGATGACATCCATCCTGTTCATTGTCCTTGGATTCAGAGCGTCTGATCATGGCCAGATCCACCATGAATTCTTGGCCGGAAACATCAAGGACTAAAAACCTAAATGTGGCTGTGGTAGGAACTCAGAGGAGAAAAGAATGGTGTCAGGGAGGTGGTCATGGGTACTGTTATGTTGCTGTGTATTTGTCAGGATCTATCTGTCACACAGCGTTGTAGTATACGTTTGTTTTCCTGTCATTCAACCCTTGTTTGATCCTGTGTTGTGTGGGTGCTTGTTTTCCTGTCTGTGTGTGGGTGTTTTGATCCGTTCTCACCATTTTGGTGGTAGGGATTGGAAATATGGCTCAGTCTGTTTCAGATCCAATCACAAAAATGTGAGATGGACAATGAGAAACGGAAAAATGTGGACGTGTGATGGTAGTGTTGATTGAGATGGGATAGAGTGTGAAAGGGGAGGGGAAAGATCATTCGTAGAGGTAGTTCTTCCATGGAATGTTTTGTGTTTGGCATTTTCTTTTGGGAAATTTTGCCAGGAATTAGTAGAGAGAGTGACAAGGAGTCAGTGTCGGCACTAAAATTTCCCAGCCAACAAGTTCCGCCCCCACTATGGGGAATGAACATAGAAACACGGGAATAAATGTAGGAAATTAACAACCAAAGAATGAACACAAAAATAGAAGAACAAGGGAGAAAACGCACCCACAACGACCAATACCGACGACAAAAAGCCAACGACAAAAAGCCAACTCCCATGACAAATGCCTGAAGGCGATCACAAAAGGACCAGGTCACTCCGGAAGCGGTGTATAGTGTTATTACAAGAGGCCAAATGTTGGACCTCATATCAGCAGCCTATCAGGTAGGCAGATAGAACTTGAAAATAGGAGGAAGACATCATGAAGAAAAAGAAAACCCCAACGCGATTTATAATAACATGTCCTTCCGAGCAGCGCGCGATATTGTTGGCAGGTATGGTTGCAGTTGCCGAAGGAAAAATGAACACCAAACAAGCAAATGCAATTGCGAGTCTATCAGGAGAGGTCCACAGAAGTTTGGAACTGGAATGGGACATGCGCTGTTATGTAGAGGAACATCTATTTCTGGAGGAAGGGGCTATCATAAGAATCTAGGAGATAAAGAAAATGCGTTGTCAGGACTACACATATGAATTTCCAAAATTCAAACCTTACGAGTTCCCACAGATATCCAGATTGGAGGAAACTTTAGATAAGTGTTACACTCCCGGATACTCTTGGTCAAAACAATTAGATCCATAGCTGATGCGTGATCATAAAATACCAACAAAAATTCGTTTGAGATTAAAGGACTTCGCTGTCACCACAAATCTCACGACTCAATAAAGACAAGAAGGTTGTGAACGATCGAGGAAGATGGAAGCTTAGATCGGAATAAAGCACAGAGTCATGTCAAAATAAGGTATAGTGTAATGAGCGGAGTAAATTGATGGATGGGGTCTGCAAATAGCAGCTAAGTCGCCACGTGGAAAGTAGTGGGAACCCCTCCAATCTATTATAAGGAGATACAAATGGGTAAAGAAGATAAAGAACTGGAATTTTTCTACGACGAAGAGACGGACACGTTCATCTGGCCAGATATGATCGATGTATACATCGCGGTCCCGACAGGACAACACATCACACTCCCAGAAGACCACCTGACCAAGAACACTGTGGAGTACAAGGTGTTCGCGATACGAAGGAACATCCCGCAAGGAATCGATCATCTGGGGACTGGAAGAGAAGCCAAGGTCGCAGTCTTAGTTGCTCAGGATCATTTGGAGCTAAGGGAGGAAGGAAAATGAAACTAGATGATCTAAAAGCAGGTGACACGATTACTCTTGACGGTGGATTTACATGTATTCCTGCTGGACTAGTAGTTGTGGAAGAAGACAAAGACGGAAAATTTTTCAAGTGTCATGAAGGAAAGCATTATCTTGATGGCCAAGAAGATGAAGCTGGACATCTGGTTGGCATATCTTGAAACTCACATAGGGAGATCATTATGAAAAGAAAGAGCTTTATCGTGACAACGGATATCCCCGAGGGCACCACCATACGGGGAGTGTAAGGATATATCCGTGATGCTATTGGAGGGTGGGCTGGTCAGTACCGGCTTCCTATGTCTGAAGGACCAGAAGATCCGGGGGATCCATATTTCCAATTGAACGGTGTAAAAGTCACCGTCCGTCCAGTTCGCTGAATTTAAATTCGGAGAAGGATCAGAACAAATGACCTGCCAAATGTGTCAAGACCGGGTGAAGGACTGGAGCGGAAGTGATCCAAAGTGCTCCTTTGAAGATGGTGTGTTTAATCGGGATGGCTGGAACTGTGCGACAGCGAACGCCATCAGGGATATCTGCTATGAAGGACAAACTCCTATGCCTGATGGGGTTTGCTTCACATTCTGTGACGATGATGAATATGCCACGATCAAGACAGATCATATCAGAGATGACGACGACGACGAGGATGATGAACCTTGGATGGCAATTTGTCTCTGGGTGCAGTGGTATAAGAATCGTGGTCGTACGGAGGAGATGTTGTTGTTGGGTGGTGGAGAACCACGTCCGCCAACGGAAGAAGAGTGCCGTCGAATCATCGATGTATACAAGTGACCGATGAGTCTTTACCTTGGTCTGGATAGGTTTAATATGGTTGGGTTGATCGTGATGGGAGAAGAGAGTGGGGGATCCTACGACGGTTGAGTTTACGGAACTCATCAAAAAGGCTGAAATAGCTGTAGAAGCAGGGGAGCTTCTCGCCGAAACATATTTCCAGCGGTCAGTAGATCTTGTGTTCAAGACCCGGATAGTCAGGGTTCTTGATGCATTGAAAGAGTTGCACAAGGAACTGAACAGAGGAGAAGATAAATCTTGATGGTTGTCATCACTCATCCGCAATGGGGTATCTATATAGGTTCCTGTATGGGACTGGGATTCTGGACGTTGATGGACTCAGTTGGTCAGGATGCTGTGGTCTGTTTTAATGATGAGCAAGAAGCTCGGGGAGTTGTCACACGATGGGAAGAGAATAATAATCCAGACGAGTATGGATATGTGACTGTAGAAGCAGACATAGAGGATGCCACTGGATTATATGCATCAGTAGATGTGCTTGAGGATGTTCCTGTGTTGGCAGAGTTAATGGGAGACATTGGTATGGTTTACTGACAATATATTCAACCTCTCAGAAATCTTGGAGGGGTGTTAGAAAACCGTATAGTGTAAGGGTAGAAAAGAGCGAATGCGTAATGTGAGGGAGAATGGAATGATTGCCGAAAGGGAGAAGGGGTGATGTCGGAAAAGCTCATTCATACTCGTGATTTTGATGAAGCGGTTGGTGAAAATGCCCAAATCCCCACTCCAGATAACGCGGAGGGGAATGGCGTCGTTGATATGATAGAGCGTCTAAAGGTTGCCGTGGGCGAAGCTATGCTGGTTGTGGAACAGCAAGCCCTTGATATTGGGCGGCTCAAGGAGCGGTGTGAGGGGTACAAAGGTCAGGTTAAGTATGGCGCGGCTGAAATAACCCGTCTCAAGGCTAGCAACAAGGCGTTGGCGGAGGCAAAGAAAGAGAAATCTATGGTGGCTGACGCCAGTTATGATGTTGGCTTTGCGGACGGTGAAGACAAGGAGCGTGAGGCGTGTGCGAAAGTGGCTAAAAACTACACTGGAAAATTAGCCCCTATTTTGCATGAACATGGACAGAAAATAGCCACCGCCATCCTGGCACGGGGGAAGAAATGACCCCGATAGCGCAACTTAAACAAGCCGCCGTCAACCTCGCGCTGTTTGGCAAGCACGGATCAAGTGACAATTGCTGGTGCGATTGGTCGGAAGATTGGGATGAGGAAGAAGAAGGCGAGCCCTTTAATTACGACAACGAAGATCACCATTCTGCTGCCTGTAGAGAAATGCGGGCAGCTATGCGGAGAACGGAATAATGGAAACTAAGGAACAGACAAAAGAGCGAAGAACTCAGGTAATACAAAAAGCCCTGTTTCATTCTTACTCCGAGTTTTCTCGCAGCTTAGCAGGTGCTCTTGCCTGCTCCGACAAAGAAGCCAACTGGCCATTTAATCCAGAGACGCATGTGGTGGTGCCGAGGGAGCTTCTGGAGAAGCCGTTAGAAGCAGTTAATTTCGCTGATGGGTCAACGATGTTTCCCGAACTTGTCTAATGGATGTTCACCGTATCGGAGCAATAGAATTTATACGAGTACTCACCAACATTGAACGATTTTCAACAGATCTCGGATACTGAGTTGGCTAAAATTCCTTCTGTGTTCGCACAACGTCTAAAGGATGTTGTCATCAGAGTGGAAGAGTTCCTTGAGGATGAGATCTTGAAGGATGGGCAAAAATGTATTTAGTATTCTTGGTGTGTACATTGGGGTTCCTATTGGTAAGCAGTCTGTGATGGTAGCACGCCGACATGTTGATGCGATTTTTATTTTTCGCCGACCGATCCTCAATGTTTGGTGTCAAACCAATAGAGGACTAACAGATATTATTAGTCATGTCCTCATTCATGAGATAGGTCATCATCTTGGATTTTCTGATGATGATATGAAGCGTATTTTGGAGGAGGAGTCATAACCAAAATGGAACCTGGTTGGTATATGAGTCCGGTTTCTGGGCTTCAACGTGATATACCAACTCTAGCCCATTGGTTCAATGGTTCAGTGTGGGGTCGATACAAGAATTGGACTACATCTCTTTGTGGTGGGGTCATTAGGAGATTTGATGACCTTCGTCCAGAGATATCGAAAGACATTAGGTGTAGAAGGTGTTCGAAGAGAAGGGAAGATCAGGAGTGAGAAACAAAATGCTGCCTCAAGATTATCTTAAAGCGGCTCGCGTCCCTAAATCCCTTGAACCTCAAACGTTTGGTCTATGGACCATAGAACGTCGACCAGAACGGCGTAAGTTGTGCGAGCCTTGGTCTGACTATACACTTCTACACCGTGTTACCTTGGCTTCTCTACATATGGAACCTGGTGAAGTGGTAATGGAAGACTCGGCTCGAGAACTCAGCCGCCATCTTCCTATCTGGCTCAATGCTCATGGTCGGATCTTGGTTACTGGTCTAGGATTGGGCTGTGTCGTTCGTGGGTTACTTGCTTCGCCAAGAGTTGAGCATATTGATGTTCTTGAGATTGATCGTAGGATTATAGATGTTGTGGGGGCAGAGTTTTATGAAGAACCAAGAGTGATGTTACATCATGTTGATGCATTACGGGTTCGACCTTCTCCTGATGCCCATTGGAATTTTGCCTGGCACGATATTTGGTCTGAAGGAGAAGAAGGACTGCAATTATTGCACGGTCGTTTAATGATCTTATTTGAAAATCATTGTGATAACCAGGGTGCTTGGGGATTTCCACGGTGGGCAAAGCATTTGATGCCAACGAAGATTGTAGGATGAAGATCTATGTCTAGTAACGAAGATCTCCTTCATATACCAAAGTTCCTCCGTCGTAAGAGCAAGGGAATAAAAGCAATACTTGCGGAATCAAAGGAAAGAGCAAAGCGTAAAAAACTACATCGGGGGAGTTTTCTTACGATGCCAAGCTTTAAGGGTCTTCGGTCTCCAAGTTTTGGTAATCTATCTGTTGCTAAACCGGACTCGGTATACGATCCGTTCAGAATTGAGATCAGTGCCCCATCCAAACGCATCCGTGTTCGTTTGAACGGTTGGTGTCCTGAGAGAAAACGCAAACGTGTAAGGTTATAGGAAAGGAGAAGAAAGATGTCAGAAGAGAGTGAGAAAGATCACGTTGGTGCTTGCAAATGGATTGAAGGAGATGACCATATCGAGAAGATCCGAAATGGTGAGGATCCATTTTGTGGGGAGCCGATCGTTCCTGGGTCTTCCTACTGTGAGCCACATAAGAAAAGGGCTTTCGCAAAGAATCAGAAGAGAGCTTTTAAACAGATGGTCATGATTGGGGAAGCTGTCTGTGCAAAGATGCGTCGGGATAGTGGATATATCCTAAGCATGGACGGGATCGTAAGTTGACTGACACCAAAACGAAACCCAGGAAGATTATTTCCGGCGGTCAGACAGGAGCCGATCAAGGCGGTCTTGAGGGGGCACAGGCGATCGGTATGGAAACTGGTGGGTGGATGCCTCGTGGATGGCGTACCGAACGTGGTAGTCAGCCAGAGGTGGCTCACCGTTTTGGTATGCACAAGACCAAATCCAGGTCATACCCACCAAGGACTTTGAAAAACGTGAAGGATTCTGACGGGACAATGATTGTCGGAAATCCAAAGTCTCGTGGTTCAATGTTGACGTCAGCGTATTGTTCCAATGAGATGAAGCCAATTCTAAGGGTCATGTACGCCAAGGGGGATTTGTCTGCGATGGTATACCAAGTTTCAAAGCTTCAAGATTTTGTATCTAAGAACAAGATTGAAGTCTTGAACGTTGCTGGGAACCGAGAGAGTACACAACCTGGGATACAGGAGTTTACCAAGGATTTGATTGTCAGGGCATTTGGAGGAGAGAAGAAATACGAAGATCATTGAACCAGGACATGTCTATGAGCTTGATTATCTTGACAGAGGTGTTGATGTTATGCGAAGAAGCTAATGGCATTTAATGATACTGATCTAAACCTTCTTGCATCTGCAAGTGGTTTTTCTTTATTCCGTTGGAAGACTAAGGATGGTCCAAGGACTGTATTTAGGCCACAGTATTTGAAGGATGCAGTCAATCGGTTTCGTGTTGATGATCTTGTCTTTGCAACTATTGGTATCGGGAGGAATCACAAATCCAATCGGATCTTGTTGGTGACGGAATGTAATGAGGGGAAAGGAGTGGTCTTTATAACCTTAGCTTCTCATGATGAGATTAAGAAGATATCAAAGAGAATTCGTAATCGCTTGTAATGTGGAGATAATATGGAGATGTCGAAGAAATCGAAGAAACGTGGGACTGTGAAGAAGGTCAAGAAGAAAAAGAGTCGTGGGAGGATTCGTATTGTAAAGCGAAGAGGTGGTGGTCTAAAAGTATCTGCTGAGAAGAAGGGATTACCCACTCCTCAACAAAGAGCTAGACTTCTTTCTGAATTGGATGGCCGAATACTTCTGGCAAAGAAGTTTCGTGAGATAAAGGATTCGCTGATCAAGGATCTTGATGGGTATGAGAATGTGACGACAGCTCAGATTGCTATTGCTGAATCGGTTGCCGCGATGATGTTGGCCAATGAGGAACTGACTGTTCAGTCGATTGCCTATCCTGATGACTATGATCGTTTTGAACATCTTGTTGTTGCAAAGACATTGAACGTTCTCGTTCGCACGTTGGAGAAGAAAAATCTTGGAAAGGTATCATTGGATGAAGATGAGAAACCAAGGGAAAAGACTCCGTCTTCAGTTGCAGATTATGTCAAGAAGGCACATGGGGTTTCCAGTGATTTATCAGAAGAGGATGAGGAGGATTAGTGATGAGGCTTCATAGCGAAAGAGATTGGGGAATTCTTTCTCGCCAATTGTGGGCTTGGGTTTGTTTTGGTGACATTATCTTAGGGGGAAGTGACCACCCACCGTTGCTCGTCCAACAACGGTGAGGGTCTAGGAGATGAGGGGTGTCCCGTTTTTAGCGGGAGAAGAGCGGGCTGTAAGGCCCGCAGACGAGTATTGGGAGGTTGGAGTAGGGTAAGGGGTCTAAGACACCGTCGGGTTATCATGGGGATTAGTTGACGGTATCGGTTCAACGGTTTGCAGGTGTTCCGAAGATACTTGGATCGTAAACGGATCATATATATCAGATCCGACTCGTACGACTGTGGTACCTCCAACTTCTTCACATGTCTTTACGATCAATCCTCGTGTTATATCGTAGAGCAAATCAGGAAGCAGCCAGTGGCCAAAGTAGGCGCTTTTGAATGCTTCCTCAGTTAGACACACTTTCGTGCCGGGTTCGAATGTCTTCATGGTAGATACCTCCTCTGTTGAACTGAAATTTATAAAAGTATATGGTGCTCTCCTGTTATGTTGTCTTACGATTAACATCATCCCTTTGTGAAGATATAGGGAGTTTGAACCAGGAGAGCACCATAAGTCTTTAGGCAGCTTTTGCCATTTCGAGAGCCAGGTCAAGAGCCTTCTGTTTCCGCCCGATGTTACTGCCAAGGGCTGACTTCAACATACGGGTCTCGGCTTTGTGACCAAGGACGTGATCATAAGCACCAGTCACGATGTTGAAGGCTCCCCAAGCTGTTCCCTTTGCGGACTTGAGATTATATCCGGGGTTGAATTTCTCGGGGTCTTCGGTGGCCAGTCGGATCACGCGTCTGAAACGGTTTCGGCCATGGACATCTTCCATGTCGTTGACGGCCAAAAAGGTTTTTGGCATCTTCTTTTCTTCCATCAGCTTGGTTGCCAGCTGAGGGTCGAAGGCACGGCAAAGATACTCGACCGTGGTGGCTTCATTGAACTTGACCGAAGTCAGGAACTTCGCTTGTTTCTTGAAGTCGTCCATTAACGTGTGGACCAATCCAAGAGTCTGTTCCATTTCTTCTTTTGCGACCTCGTCAAAGTTCCGGCTGTGACGCATTTTCCACATGCCGGACAGTCCCTCGTTGTCCAGAGCATAGGACATGGTGTTCCAGCAGACGACCCGAGTCGGGGTCAGTCGTGCACTGAGGCACCATCCGCTCTGGTGTGGAGAGACGAGAAGTAGATAACCACGGATCTCGTCCTTGCCGGCAAGAGAGAATGCTTCGGTTGTCTTGGCCAAGGCCCAGACGTATTTTCCGTTCCTCAGGGATCCAGCCGTTTCCATCTTCATCTTACCTGCTTTCACAAACTTGGTGAAGACTTCGAAGACATCCTTGTTCTGGACTGGTTTGAACCGAGTTCCAACGATGTCTAGAATACGGTTCTGTTCACCTTTGTTGCCGATCCGGACAAGCATCCGGTGGTCGTCATGTTTGACGAAGCCTTTCGGGATTGAGAGTGGTTGGGTTTCAACTTTCCAGTTCAGCTTGGCTGTCACCAGAACTTTTTCTGGTGAGAGATTGTCGCCGATCGGGATCCCAATCCCATGCCATGGGACACCACCGCTGCGGGTGTAGCAGATGGTGTCTTGCTCTAAGATATTATGAGCCATGAGTATTCTCCTCTAAATAGTGGCAGGATTACCACAACCCGGCCACTCTTGGCCAGGTTTCGCTGGAATTTCACCAGCTCATCAGGTGGCTTGGTTTTGACGTCGGTCTTGGATGAAATCGTGGATACGGTTGTCATTCCATCGTGCACCCTGTCGGGCGTCTTGCCAGTTGAGTTCACTCACGGATAGAAGACCTGATACAAGTTCGTTGAAGACTAATGAACTGTAAAACGGATCTGAGTTGATACGTTTTATCAGTTCTTCGTCTTTCTCCTCGTCGCCAGTCTTTTCCCTAGTGACTGTTTGTGTCATCAGGTCTTTGACGATAAGGGTTGTGACAGAAATTCGTTCGTCCAACGTATAAGTGTTGAGCCATTGGTCTCGATCGTGTTTGATCGTACCAAGTTCACGACCCTCTCGCATTCGGATGGTTCCAACCGCTCTAGTCTGTGCTGAGATGGAAGCTTGGAAGATCTCGATGATATCTGAAGTCCTTTCAGAGATCCTGTGGAGTTGATTGGTGCAGAATGCGTGGATCACGAGACTCTTCGATTTCCTGAAATGAACAGCGACTGATTCCAATGCATGTTCGACAACGAATCGGCACCAAGTTCGGTGGACGTTTCGTTGAAAACCACGTATTTCCTTCTTCTCATAGGCGACGGTCAGAAGGTTCTTGGTGGAAGGTGAGACGTTTGTAAGTCTGATTGGAGTTTTGAACTTCATGGCTTTTCCTTCTCTAAAAAGGTTGCTGCTCGAAACAGCGGGTTTCTCCTCTAGCCTATCTCATCAGTGGTAGGAGACTATCTCTACCAGACCAAGACACTATACGTCACGGTGACAGTATCTTGGTTTCGAATATGAGGTCGTCAGGACGAATTATCACGGATCGCACCGCCGAGGGGAGCTCTTTCCCCAGCCGCACGACCAGCGTGATACCCTTTGTCACTGGAAGCTTCTGTCTTGAAGCTTCTTCCCGACCAACCTTTTTGTTCACCATACTCTTTCAGAGTTTGGTCTTTGAGAACAATGAGGTCTCGTCCTGTGGAACTGGATTCATGGACTTCCTCTTTACGTGATTCGGCCAGAGCGCGACATCGCCGACATAGTGTGGAGGCATACGCAAGGCCATGGCTGTTCATGAAGCGAATACCATCGCCACGAGACCATCCTGTTCCTTCTTGAATGCTGGTTTTCTTCGCTATCTTCCGGTCTATCTTGGAGAAACTCTTCCAAGATTTATACAGATGCTCGAAGAGGTTTTTCATTGCCTCGATATCTTCTGGATAGCCAACAAACCAGATGTTACCACCAAAAGGCTTCGGGATCAGGACTTCACCGTCGAAGAGTATTGCAC
This sequence comes from Patescibacteria group bacterium, assembly GCA_018609195.1. Taxonomy (GTDB): domain Bacteria; phylum Patescibacteriota; class Minisyncoccia; order Minisyncoccales; family RBG-13-36-15; genus JAHCSE01. Next base: position 16,943 of record JAHCSE010000023.1, on the reverse strand, counting down.
AAGAGCGTGCGAGGGTAACAACCCAACGACGGAGAATGGGGGTTTTGTACCATTCTTCGACGATATTTGTTTTCTTCAAATCGTCGAGTTCAACTTCGCTGACGCTCAACTGGTATTTCTTCATCAGGTCGTTAGCTCGTTCAGCTGCCAGTTCTGCTTCGAACTGGTTGGAAGATTTGGAAAGTGCAAGGAGCTTCCTAATCTTCTCTATGACTTTCTTTTGTTCGTTCATTTTCATCTCCTCTAAACCGGGAGCGATCCGGTCTGTTCTCATCAGGTAGGATGCGATCCTACGACCCGGCCACTCTTGGCCAGGTTTCGATTATGGTTGGTGAATGTCTGGTTCTCCGGTTTCTTTGGCTTCATCCTTTTCAAGATTTTGGGTAGGGTCGTCAGAAGCATCGATGAGTTCGTCGATGATGATTTCATCGACGTCTTCTTCGGAGAACATTTCACAGACTATTCTGCCGATCTTCCTGTAAGTTCCGTCCAAAGTTTTTGTTCCAGTAATTTCATGGATGCTTTGGACGGATTTTACGGAGTCGGGATCAAGTTGGAACCCAACTAAACGCCATTTTCTGGTTGTCATGGTCATCTCCTAGGAGTTATTAGTGATCAGGGTGAACTTCTTCCGTTCTTCAGCAGCCTTGTCGCCAAAACACAGTTTAAGCACGCGGGTAATTTTTGGGGATGGTTTGGTTGGCTCCTGCAAGGACTCGACACAGCGGGTTGGGACACCAAATATCTCCGGTGCCTCGCCCCAAGGTCCGAGACTATCCGGACCGAACCCCTGTACAAAAATGATATCGGCTCCGGTGGCGTACCGCACCACTTCTGCATCACGAATAACCAGGTTGCCGGTTGCCCGGTTGCGAACCTGCACTTTGTCTCCGGTTTTAAACTTCATGTTGTATCTCCTCTAAAAGTGATAGAGAATGGAGAGAAGTTTCGTGCCAAGGCATTTCGGTGTGGCCCGTTGTCGGCTACAAGGGCGGCGAGGGACTGTCTTTCAACTCCTAAGGAATTGTCGCCCTGTTCTCGCCTTCGACATCTGCCACTCCGCGTCATCATACCTAGCTTTATGAGAAACCTTATCAGGGCTTTTAAGGCTTTTGGCCGAAGCCATAGTCCCAACCTGTGCTTGATAGCTTTCGCCCGAAGCGTTTGAGTTTCCGTTTGCGTCATGCATGCGCGTCCACTTTCCCATGCTTTCGGTGTCTGTTTGCTTCTCTCCATCTCCAGCGGTAATATGGATTACCACGACCGGGCGGAAGTGCCCGGTTTCGCCTGAATTTCACAGGCTCTTCAGGTGGTTGTGCCTTGTCGGATGGCTTCTATAACAGCCAGTTTTTCTTCGTCGGTCAAAGGTCTATCAATATCCGTTGCTTTAAGAACCTTGACAGCTTCCTGGACAATTGTGCTGTGGTAACTGTAGACCATCAGGAGTGGTTGAGTTTTCTTTTTCCGCTTCCTCTGTTGAAAGTTTGATTGAATAGACAAGAAGTTCCAACATTTGCTTGGGGGTTCGTGTGGATTTATCGTTCATCTTTCATCTCCTCTAAGTTGGTTTGTCTCATCAGCATTGAAGGAACCACCTTCAACGGACGGGGAACAGCGGAAAGCTACTCCCCGTTTCGACAAAGTCAGAGGTCTATTTCCTCTTGACCTTCTTTTTCTTGGTCTTCTTCGCGACCTTTTCGGCCGTCTTCTTGACCTTGACCTTGGCTTTCTGGGCCTGGGCCTTTTCCTTGGCCTTCTTCGTACGGACCTTGTCTCGGGAGTTGATCCTGTCGATCCTCTTCTTGAACCGGGCAATGATCTTGTTACCGTGCTTTCCAAGACGTTCGAGTTCCTTTTCGGTGAAGGGTTTCCCGGTCGTCTTGTACAGCGTCCCAAGTTCTTTGGGATCCGGAGAAGTGAAGGCTTCGGTGATGGCCGCCTGCGTCATGCGGGCGGCAACGTCACGATAGCGGATACCCATTTGTGTATTTCCTCTATGTGAAGTGGTAGGATTACCACGACCGATCCTAAGCTAATACGGGCAAACCGTATGCACATAGTCAAGGATCGGTTTCGTCTTCTCCCTGTAAGAAGACTCGTCAGGTGGTAGGAATTCGGGGGTGGTTGTTGAAGGCATCGTGGAAAGCAGCTTTCGCCTTGGCTTTGTTGAAGTCTTCATTATGATCCTTGGCTGTATCCTTAGCATATTGGAGGGTTCCCTCCAACATCTCCTGGAACTTTTTAGGGTCTGGATTTGTAGGATCAGGACAAGCGTCAGCGAAATGCCATCCGCGTGCTTCAGCAGCTTTGATGAAGCGTGCCTTCTTATGCTTCGTAGATTTTGGCCAGGCAAATTGTCTTTCATGGACCATGGTCTTGATCTCCTCTAAAGGTTGATCCTGTCTCATCAGTACGGAGTGGATCAGATCTCCATAGACGGTCCAAGTTTCTGGACCGTTTCGACTATTCGACATGGACCGAGATATCCCGGCCATGTTCCTTGTTGACCGCGTAGATCATCAGGCGAACTTTTGGGTTTGCCTTCTTCATCACCCGGCGGACTTCTCGTGCGTCTTTCAGGGTTTCGATTTTACCACCGTGGTGTTCGTACTTTCCACGACCTTTGAACTCGGTGACTGTGAAGTAGACTGCACCGTCGATCAGGGATTGGTCGTAGTCTTCACGGTTGGTGTGGTGGACCTTCTTTAAGGGCGGTGATGGTTGACCCCTTGGGTCGTCATTGAAGTTTGCGTTCATTTTCAGTCTCCTCTAAAGTAGTGGTAGGATCACCACGACCCGGCCACTCTTGGCCAGGTTTCGCCTGAGTTTCACAGGCTCTTCAGGTGGTTGGGAAGAATCTGGAAAGTTTCCCGCCGCGCGAGACACCACAGACTTTTCCATCTTCATCGATTTCATAGTGAAGTTTCTTCGTTTCAGTTTTGGATTTTGGACGGTTCGAAGGGTGTCCACAAGCTGATCCTTTCAAGACGCTCTTTTGTTGTCTTGGAGTCAGATCATCAAATAAACGGTAGACTGTTTTTTCTTTTGACATGGTTTAACTCCATTAGTCAGATTATGTCCTTCCAAACGTCAGCGGGAACAACAAGTTCACGGATCCGATAGGCCATCTCGGTGATGGCGTCATCAGATGAGTCTCGAATATGAGACCAATCCCAATCCAGACCCTGTTCCAGAAGTTTTTCACCGGTCATCTTCCCATAGCCGTCACCACGGGAGAAAACATCCAGGTGGTCATCCAGATTTAGGCATGTTGAACGAGAGCCTCCGTGATGAAGGTACATTTCGCAAAGTTCCCAATCGTCAATCTCGATGGCGTCTGAAAATGGAACGGTGGTGTATCTGTCACAATTGGTTTGGGAGTATTTTGACCAGAGTTGGACTTCACCAATCGTGCCACGGTCGACGGCCGAAAATATGTCGACCAGTAACTCTTCGTGTTCTTCTGAGTCGTAGCGGATCTTTTCGACGTTCTCGAAAACTTCGATCGTCTTGCCGTGGTTGGTTTGAATGATTATCTTCATTTTGCATCTCCTCTAAAGGTTGACCTATCTCATCAGGGCCAGGTGGTCATCTCTGGCCGACCCGGCCAAGAGTGGCCAGGTTTCGATTTTTATACGGCGTTATAATTGCCATCGAGTATGCCAGCAAGGTAAGCGAGGTGCTCTGCTGCATATTTTCTTGGACCGGCGCGATAAGTAACTTCCTTACCGTTGGTATCAAAGCCATTCCAACCACCGGGAGTTCTTTTAATGCGTCCGATACATTGTTGGTCAGCAAAAACTTCATATGTTGTTCTGACATAACCTTCCATTTTATTGAATTGGAATTTGATTGTGTGATTGCTTATGTTGGTATTCATCTTTTCATCTCCTATAAGTTGGCCTATCTCATCAGCGTCAGACTGGCCACCGTCTGACGGACCAAGATTGACCAAAGCCAACCTTGGTTTCGATTTGATTTTTTAGTTATTGATTTTGATGCAGAGTTTGATGTAAGATTTAGCATCTTCCTTGATGTCAAAAGATGCATCGCGTTCTCCGTCAAGATATACAATCCATTTGTCTTTGATCTTTTTTATCTCGATGGTCATTCCTTGGTAAAATTCTTTCGTCATTGGTTGTCTCTTCAGTAAGGGTTGGTTGAAAAAATTATTAAACCGCAAGGGGAACCAATCCAAAAAAGTTGGGCTGGTCCTCCTCGCGAATAATAGAGGAGAGGAGATATCTATCTACACGATTTTCTGTGTAGGTAGATTATATTATGCCCGGGTCAGGTCGTTCACAGTTATGTTACTAATTCCTAAACCCTCGCCTGTTGAGCAAACCCCCGTAAATTATCTTTGGCCGTTTTACGCATCAGACTACAATCCTGAGCCTCAAAGCAGGAAGTGTTATGATCGCCAGCAAGGTAGGGTAGACATCCCGTCTTGCTCGGAGGTCAGGTAGTCGGTGCCGTCTGGATATTGTCGGCGCGAACTGAGGGGTGGGCAGGGTGGCTCTCACACATGACAGATCTGGAGCCGGTTGGGTAAGTCACTTGCAGCGGGCTGGAATAGGACCGGGCACGCTGTAGAGGTGGGACAGATCCGCAGAGATCTAAGAGCCGGGGGTGCCACACGCGTTGAGGGGTATATACCCGTTTATTACCTTTTGCTCCGCAGGCACTGGGGTCTTTAAAAGGACCCTCTTTATATTGCTCGTCGTTTAAGACCCGAGACGTCTGATTTGATACACGTATTGTACCCGATTTCGTGAAAAGATAAAAGCATATTCATTAAATGTAACCTCTTGAAATCATTAGCTTTTCTCATTTAATTATAGGCTTTTAGCCGGATTTTATGATATTAAGCCAAAAATGCTCAATTTTTGGTAGACTAACCTATTGAAATCATTAGCTTTTCTGATAAAATCATTAAACTAACCTATTGAAATCATTAGCTTTTCTAAAGGGTTCATGGATAGGTTAAGGTATTAGAGGATAAATATTTGTTGAGGTAAAGTCATAAAATCGTAGATGCTTTGTAAATTTTGGTGTATACATTATACTTCCATATCAGTATAGCTTGGTTGGCTCATATGTCTTCTCTTTATATGACTTCTATTATAAGAGCGTGTCAAGACCCCGGCCTTTTCCAGCCTTGGTTTAAGCGGGTCGAGACCTGGCGCAACTGGCGCGTTTTCCTCCGGGCGCTGTTTGGGCTTCCCTTTGCAAAGGGTGACCGTGTCATCTTCGAAAAGTGTACCGGACGTACACGTATCCCTAAGAAACCATTTACCGAGGCGTGGTTGGTCGTTGGCCGGCGAGGTGGAAAATCATTCATATTGGCGCTGATCGCAGTTTTCCTAGCGTTCTTTCGAGATTGGCGTCCCTACCTACAACCAGGTGAAAAAGGGACGATCGTCATCATCGCAGCTGACCGTAAACAGGCTCGAGTGATTTTCCGTTTTATCGATGGTCTCATTATGAACATACCCCTGCTCAAGAAGGATGTTTATCTACCGACCTCAGCGGACGCGATCAATCTAAAGAACGACATTGTGATCGAGATCCATACCGCATCTTTCCGTAGTGTCCGTGGCTATGTCATTGTCGCTGCGCTTTTGGATGAGATTGCTTTCTGGAGAGACGAGAAAAGTGCCAATCCAGACACGGAGGTTTTGGATGCACTCCGTCCGGGTATGGCAACCGTCCCAGGTTCGATGCTTATATGTGCATCCAGTCCATATTCAAAACGTGGTGTTCTTCATGATGTGTTCGCAGAATATTTTGGCAAGGAGACAAGAGACGTCTTGGTTTGGAAGGCGTCAACAAAAATGATGAATCCCACCATTTCAGACAAGGTCATCGATCGTGCTTATGAACGTGATCCGGTTGTAGCGTCTGCAGAATATGGTGGCGAGTTCAGGACTGATGTAGAAGCCTTCATGACGAGGGAAGTTGTCAATGCTGCTACGTCATTCGGAACTTATGAACGTCCATATATAAAGGGGATTCGTTATTTTGGATTTGTGGATCCTTCCGGTGGATCTCAGGATTCGTTCACCTTGGCGATCGCCCATGCTGAAAACGGGATTCCTATTTTGGACGTGATCAGAGAGAAGCGTCCGCCGTTCAATCCTGAAACGGTTGTCAGTGAGTTTTCTTCCATAGCGAAGGAGTATAAGCTCACCTATGTTGTAGGTGACCATTACGGTGGTGAATGGCCAAGGGTACGGTTCAAGTCATGTGGGATTCAGTATCGGCTCTCGAAGACAGGTAAGTCAGCGCTGTATGTTGAGATCTTGCCTGAGTTCAATGCTGGATTGGTGGAGATCCTAGACGTTGTGTTGTTGCGGAACCAGTTTTTGGGGCTGGAGCGTCAGACTTCCAGGAAAGGGAAGGATTCGGTAGATCACAAGCCTGGAGGAAGAGATGACTTGTGTAATTCAGCGACTGGTGCTTTGGTTTGTGCAACAAATAAGACCGTTGAGATTGATAGCTCACACTTTAGAGTTGGGCCGCGTTTAGTCTCGTCACAAATAGAGGATATGGAGGATATGTACATTGAGCCGTAAAAAGATAGCTAAATCCCCTTCGAAGAAGATGACAATCAAGCGATCTGTAAAGAAGCATAAAGCTGATCCAATCGATCCAAAGGATCTGATGTCTCAGATGGCTGTTGTCACCTCTAATATGTTTGTTGGAGATATTCTCCCACAGTTCAATCCGTCAGCGCTTGTTTCTAGGAAGGGTCTTCAAATCTATGACCGTATGAGAAATGATGACCAGATAAAGGCAGCACTATGGTTTAAGAAGCTTGCCATTGTCAGTACGGGATGGGAAGTCATCAGTCCTGGGAATAAACCTGAGGACTGGGAAGTCACCCGTTTTGTTCGAGATCAGTTCGATAACATCGAGCGATCATTCATGGACTGTATTGTCGAAATCCTCAGTGCACTTGATTATGGTTTTTCATGTTCAGAGAAAATATATTTTCCAACACCGAAAGATCATCTATTCCCAAACAAGATCGGGTTGAGAGCAATCAAGTCTAAGAAACCACATGGAATTTCGTTCAAGATGGATGAGTTTGGTACTTTGGATCCAGACGGTATTGTTCAACAGGGTGGGAAAGCAGGAGGGAACAAGCTTCCGGTTGGTAAATTTGTGATCTACTCTCATCAGTTTGAGTTCAGTAATTACTATGGCAAATCGGATCTGGAGGCGGTTTATCGCAGCTGGTGGGTAAAAGAAAATGCGTACCGATGGTTGGCGATGTTGCTCGAAAGATTTGGTATACCACCGATCTTTGCCTTATACGAACCTGAGAGTCTTACAGAGAAGCAGATCAACGATCTCCTGACGGTCATTGAACGGATCCAGGCCGCGACCGCTGGTGCTCTTCCAAGAGCGTCTAAGGATTCGCTGGAGCTTTGGGCACCTCAGCTGGCTGGACAGGCGCAACGGGTCTTCATCCCTGCGTTGGAAATGTTCAACCGGGATATTGCTCGTGGGTTGTTGATGCCTGGGCTTATGGGTCTAACCCCTGATCAGCAGGTTGGATCCTTTGCTCGGGCTCGTGTCATCTTCGATGCCTTCATGCTCATGATTAGTCGTACTCGTAGACAGATCGAGGATCTTGTGGTTACCGAGCAGGTTCTCCGTCCATTGGTCGATCTTAACTATGCTATCAAATCGGATGAGTATCCTATGTTCCGGTTCCTTCCCATCACCGATGATCTTCGCTTGGATCTCATGAAGCAGTGGGGTGATTTTGTTGGTGCTGGTGTCACAGAGGCTCAGGTGGATGATGAAGAACATATCCGGAAGCTGTTTGCCTTTCCCAAGATTGATAAATCCTTACGTGGTGAAGAAATACTGCCGGACGATGATCTTGAAGATGACGACGAACCTGTTGAAGATGATGACGACGAGGATGAAGGTGGGGATGAAGGAGGAGATGATGATGGTGATGATGGAGATTCAAACCTCAAGATTGGAAAACCAGAGAAATTGGCTTCTGAACAGGAAGAAGTAAAAACCTATGTCCCACGGACAACTCCGAACAGGTTCGAGAAGCAAGTAGATTTCAAGAAGATTACTAAGACCTTGGATGATCTTGAGAGGAATTCGGTTAAGAATATTGTGGAAGCTATGGTCGATGTTCGGAATCGGTTCCTGAAGCATATCGAAAGTAAGTTTGACCATAAAGTCGCGTTTGTCCGTCAGTTGGCTTCATTAAGGGGGATGCCGAAGGTCTCACAGGCCATAGGCGAGTTTCTTGAGGAAGCCTTTGACCAGGGCACCGTTAGTGTACGGAACGAGCTGAGTGGGGTCGTGAAGTTCCAGGACGCACCTAATTTCAAGCCAACCCAAGCGATTAAGTTTCTCAAGACAAAAACCTTCTGGATCACTGGTATCATTGATGATAGTCTTCGGAAAGAAGCAAGAGGTATTCTTCTCAATTCAATCGAGAACGGGGAGCCATTACGTGAGACGATGAGGAAGTTGAAGACTTCATTCGAACCATACGTTGGTGATCCCAGTGTCATTCGTAGTGGACGTGTCATTTCCCCATCACGATTAGAGACCATCGTCCGAACCAATACTACTGATGCATTCAATCGTGGCCGGCTGGTGGAGGCACGAGCGGCTGAAGATCTCGTTACAGGGTTTGAATTCAGTGCAGTAATTGATGCGGTGACTTGTTTTCATGGTGATACTCTTGTTGTAATGGCTGATGGTATAAGAAAGGAAATTAGAAGTGTCAGACCTGGAGATAAAGTCCTCAGCGGTTGTGGAAGAGAACGACGTGTTAGAGCAATCAAAGTCAGTCTTGCAAGTCGATGGTGCATCATCAAGATGGAGGGGTCGGCACAAATCCGCACGACAATTACGCATCCTTTCTGGACAATTCGATCCGGAAGCTATTGCTGGGTTCAAGCAGCTGACCTGTCGACAAACGACAGAGTTGGTACAATTGAACTGCCAAAATTGTGGGAAGGTGATGTTACGTCACAAAAGCAAGAAGACGAAGAAAATAAAGGGAGGGAAATACTGCAGTCTCATTTGTTACTACGCGGCAATTCGGGTTGTCAGAGTGAAATTGAAATGTGCAGGTTGTGGGAGAGAAGTTCTCAAGAGAGAGTCTTACATAAAGAGGAGAGGGTACAAGACACACTATTGCTCTCGGAGATGTCAAACTCGGGCTCGTCAGAAGGGTGTCTTAATGCGAGATCGTCTTCGGGTATGTCGAACCTGCGGAAGAGAGTTTTTCATATCACCAAAGAGTGTGTTGGAGAAGAAACAACGACAGCATTGTTCGAAGGAATGTCAGAGGCGGAGAGTTTGGAAAAATTGTCCAATTTGCGGACAGCAATTCGAGACAAAGATATTGGAGGGAAAGATTTATTGTTCACGGAAATGTTATCGTCGGTCGGATCTGGAAACGAGACCGGAAAAGACAGTGAGAGAGGAATTGGAAGCAATAGGGATTCCATTCGAGCAAGAAGAACTTCTCGGGAAGTTTGTTGTGGACTTTATAGTAGACAACAAGATTGTTGTGGAAGTGAATGGGGAATATTGGCACCGAATGGACAAGAGGAAAGTAGAGAAGAGAAAAATGAAAGAAGCAAAGATGAAGGGTTTATGCTTTTTCAGGTTGACAGTGGGGAGAGACTTAAAAGTGGCCAGAAGCGACTTTCTGAGAGGCCTGATCATTCTATTGCTCCGACCCCGACCGACTCTGTTGTGGTAACGTCTATTAGAAATTTCAGGGGATTGGAAGTGTGTTATGACTTGGAAATTGAAAGGGACCACACCTATCTGGTTGGTCCTGGCATTATTGTACATAATACTGAGGTCTGTCAGCATTTAGACGGTAAGATCATACGGAGTGATGATCCGAACCTGGATATTTTGAAACCGCCGCGTCACTACAACTGCCGTAGTTTATTGGTTCCCATAACCTTAGATGTCCCAGTCAAAGAGGATGAGTTTTTGACCAAGCAAGATGGAGCTAAGGGAGTTGAATTGAGTGGAGAGAGTTTTGGTGGGCCAGCTAGAAAAGGACGAGTGAGGGGCTTGATTGAGGAAAGAGACTGATGGAAATCAATTGGCTGGAGCTTCACTTATTCGCTGTTGCTTTCTTGACGGTGTTTGTTGTGTTTTTCTATAACAAGATGGTGATTCCCATTTCCAATGGTCATAATTTACCACTCTGGAGTTGTGATCTGATATATGTACTTATTATCACAATAATGTGGCCACTTGTTCTGGTTATCATGATTGTAAGTCTGGTGAAAGGTTTCTATCGTGGAATAAGTGGGAGCTGAACCCTTGCCTTGGTGGTTAGTATTTGTATATATATAGAAGTATGGCTATGAATGTAAAGAGTTCATTCGAAACTATTGTTATCCGGGGCTTTTGGTGTGTAGATATCCAATGAAGGAGTTGGTTTTCTGAGGGAAAACAAACTTCTCTATTCTCTATCGCTAAAAAATTGCTATAATTCATCTAGAGAAGCCGTTATATTTCTCCCCGCAAACCGCGTAGAAGCGCTGTCTTTTAAAGGTAGTGGTTCTGCGCATTTTATTTGTTGATTGTTAACGGTTTTGTAGGGTGATATATGAAGTCGTTCCAGGAAACTACCAAAGGTATCCAGTTTGTCATTGGTCGTCTCAAGGGGGAAACCTCCACGACGGTTCAGTCTGTTCTTTTTGACAATGAGATATGGACAAGTTCAAAGGCAAAGAGTTGGTTGTCTGATCACGATTTCAAATCTTCAAAAGTTGACGAGACGGAAGCCAAGCTCCGATATCGTCAAAGAGACCCTTCCAATTTTGAGGAGGGGTCCTTCCGAACGATTTCTGCTGGCAGTAAGAACGCGCTCATTGTATATCCTGGTGTGAAGAAGCAGCAGAAGAAGAAGCTCCGAGGAAGTGAGGAACTCATGGAAGAGCAGCATAGTCAAGCGCGAGAATATTTCGTTGATCATCATGAAGGTATTCGGTTCAGAGTTGGCAAGCGACACGACGAGAAGCTGTTTTCCATTCAGTCAATTGATTTTTCCAAAGATGCCTGGAGCCTGAAGGATGCTCTGAGATATCTGAAGGACATCGGTCTCTGGCAGAATGGTTTTGATGAGGTTGGGAACAGTTGGCAATTCGAAGTTGCTGAGGAGAAGTTTTTTGAGGATGGTTCCTTCAAAATGATCGAACCAGATCCTGATTCGATGATGGAGGTTGCTGCCATTTCGGAACCAAGAGAGATCCGATTTTCTTTGGACGACGACGAGTCTGAAATCGTCAAGGTCTATAAAGACTATGATGAGGATGAAGACAAGAACAAGAGTGAGGAGGAAGAACCGGAACTGTTCGAAATCAATGACGTCGAGATCTTCTCGACTGGCACCTGGAATAATGACAAGTACATGAGGAAGGATCTGGACGACATCGTCTATTCTTTCAGTCGTGTTGGTTTTCGTCCACCTATCAAACTTGGACACAAAGACAAATCAGGTGGTCCTGCTTTTGGATGGGTGAAGGCTCTCCGGAGGAAGGGAGATAAGTTGGTCGCCGATTTCATGGACATCTCAAAGACGATGTTCGATGCTATCAAGGGACGGAAGTTTGACACCGTCTCGTCAGAAATTTTTTGGGATCTTGAACGTAACGGAAAGAAGTTCCGTCGCGTCTTGAAGGCTGTAGCGTTGCTTGGTGCGGAGACTCCTGCGGTTTCGGGCTTGGCTCCGTTACGGTCAGTCGTGCTCTCTCTCCCTGAAGATGGGTTCGAGGGGGTGTATTCGTATTCGATACATCCGAAGGAATGGAACATGGATCAAATCGAAGAACTTACCGACAAGGTCGAAGCCTTGGAAAAGGGTCTTGAAGAGGCCAATGTGGCGAAGGAGGCTGCAGAAGCTGAACGAGATGATTTCAAAGCGGGCAAGAAGAAGAAGGCTAAGTTGGAGGAATCCGAAGAGAAGCTGAAGGAGGCCGCTGAGGCCGCTGAAAAGCTTCAGGAAGAACTCGACGATGCTAAGTCTTCATTGACCGAGGCAGAAGAGGAACTGGAGAAAGCTAAAGGTTCCAATGTCACCGAGGTGGAATCTTTGAAGGAAACAGTCGCGGAACTGACGAAAGCTCTTGCGACCATGACCGATCAGCAGCGTATTGCGCGGATCGAGGAGAAGGTTGAGGATTGTGGCCTTCCGGCGATTCGGCCATATGTCAGGGCACTCTACGATATTGCGTCCACGTCTGAACGGACTGTCACCTTTAGTGAAGGTGGAGAGGAAGGTGAAGACAAGAAGGAAAGGAAACTTTCTGCTGAGGAGGTTGTTGACGAACTCGTGTCGATGATCAGCAAACAAAGCGAGAAGTTGTTTGCTCAACTCGGTGTCTCTGGTCTGGATGATCGTGAGGAAGGTAATGTTGCCGCAGCCGGTGGCGACGTTACAATGGTCCTCGACGAGAAGGCCAAGAAACATATGTCGGATAACAAAGAAGCGACCTATGTACAGGCAGTCGAGGCAGTTTTGGGCAAGGATCCAGATCTTCGCCGTCAATACGCCACTTTCACCAACGCCAGCTCTGTCAAAGCAAATTAAGGAGGACGATGCATTATGGCTGAGTTTGGAAGAGTCACTGCTCGAACCATGCAAGCGAACTCGGATATGCGCACGGTTCAGCATCATATCCTTCGTCAATCCAGTGCTGGGTTTTCAGATGTAGCATCCAATCCCGGGGGCGGTCACGTCGACGTGATTGGTGTCCTTCAGAACAAACCCAATTCGGCTCAGAATGCCGCTGTTGGTATTATGGGTGAGACGAAGGTTGTCGCAGGTGGAACCTGCACAGCAGGGGCGATGTTAGCCCCAAACGGGTCGGGTCGTGCGATCGATGCGACCTCTGGTGATTTCACTGTCGGGATGGGTCTTGAAGCGGCCACGACGGATGGTGAAAAGATCCGGATGCTGTTGAGGATCCCGTCGGTGCAGTTACCGACATCCCTGCAAGTGTCCTAGGTTACGGAGGAAAAATGACATGAATGAACCGTATAGGACATATCAGGTTGGTGCGTCTGGACCAGATGTTCACCACGATACGTTGCTTTCCAACGTTGCCGTGGTTGCTTTCGACGATGGTACTGACGGTCTTATCGGTAACGATTTATTCCCTAGTGTCCCGGTCAATAAGCAGTCGAACCGCTATGCGATCATTGACAAGGGGAATTTCTTACGGATTCCTGATGCACGTCGTGCTCCTGGTGCAGAAGCTCGTCGGGTTGAGTTCCAGGTGTCGTCCGATGCATATTTTGCTGACAACTTCGCATTGGCTGCTGAAATCCCGCTGGAAGATCTGGCTAACGCCGATACAGTGTTTCAGCTTCGGGAGAACAGTACTCGGTTGGTTGTTGGTAATCTTCGTCGGGCTCAGGAAAAGCGGATTGCTGACATCGTCACTTCCGCGACCAACCTTGGTTCTGGGACTACGTTGTCTGGGAACAGTTTGTGGAGCGACTTTGTCAACTCCAATCCACTCGGAGACGTGACGACGGCCCATGCCTTTATCCGGCAACAGACTGGCCTCGTGGCAAACACCGCCATGATTGACGAGGACACGTTCCAGATCGTTCGGCGTCATCCGGATCTTCTGGACATGTTCAAGTATACCAGTGGTGGTGAACTGAACGAAGATCAGATCAAGTCGGTCTTCAGGGTGAAGAAGCTCCTGATCGGCTCGGCTGTTCAAGAGAACGCGCTTGAAGGTGGTACTACCAGTATGACGAACATCTGGGGGAACAACTGCCTTATTGCGTTTGTCGGTCCCTCGACCGGGATGCGTTCGCAGACTCTTGGTCTTCGATTTGTCTGGCCAGCCCCTGGGTTTCCTGCGCCTCTCGCTGCTCATACAAGACGTGAGGCAGGGGCAGGTACCAAGAACGTTGAGTATATCCAGGCTGAACACTATCAGGATGAAAAACTGATTGCTACTGATCTGGGCTATCTCATCGCAACGACTTTGTGATCGAGGTGTAGTCATGGAACGAGTGTTCACTGAAGATATCTTAAAGGACGATGGTTCTGTTCGTTTTGGAGCCGGTGAAGTTCGGGACTTCCCTCGTGATACTTGGGAAGGTCTAGCCAGAACGCTCGGATGTTCTCTCAAGGATTTCACAGATACCGTGACGGACTTTGCGCGGAAGGTGGTCCAGTCTACACGAGAGGAATTCAAGGGACGTCGGTACGCTGAAGGAAAGAAAAAGAGTAAGTCGTCCCAACCGAAACGCGTCAGGCTATAGGAAAGGAGTTCTGCTATGGCTGGTAATCCTCTTGAACTTCTCAGGCGTGTGTTGTTCACTGGCATTCAGACGACTCGTGCTCAATCAGCGTCCAATCAGTTTGCTGGCCGGACGACGTTGAACTCAGGAGATACCACCGTCACTGTGTCGTCGTCGGTGGTGACTTCAGATTCTATCATTCTTCATGGGATGGAAGCGAATACTTCTCAGAGTAGTGGGTTCGCTGCGCCAATTGATGTTATGTCGATCGTCGACGGTAGCCATTTTACCTTCGGTCAGGCAGATGGAGTCGCCGTTGTGAGAGAGACGAATATCATGTGGCAGATCCTGCACACGAATTGATAGTTTGGAGGATCTGTGATGCCTGTGACAGCTAGGTCCGTTCAACACGTCCAGATCAACAGCGGTCAGTCGATCGTCTCAGAAGATATTGTCCTTGCCGGTGCGAGGTACGTTGGTATTCTCGCACCGACATTGACAAGTTGTCAGCTTTTCATGCAGACCAATTATGATCAGACAAGTGGTGGCTTTCTCCGTGTGTTTGATCAGGATGGGGCTGCTGAATGGTCCTGGGATGTAGGAGTTGGTTCTGTAGCAGCAGTGTTTCAGAACGCGGTAAATCCGTTTCCGTTTGCACGGTTGGAGTCCAGTGTTATTCAAACGGATGTCAGGTCTTTTGCGTTTGTCATGAGAGGCTGATCAACTCCCTTGGTCAGCTTTCTCATGATAACCTTACAAGCCCACACAGGAGGACTAGCTTACACCTACTAAAACCCTATACCCTCGTCTCAAAACCCCTCAGTGGTTCTTGCAGGGGTCTTAAAATTGTAAAAAGTAATGTTTGGTGAGTCGTATAACTTCAGGAAGAACGGATCTAATGCCTAAACGTAAGTCCAACCAAATTTCTGTCGTAGTCCCCTGTTTGACGGAAGAGCCTTGGCAAGTTCATTTGACTAAGGCGGTGATAAATATAGCTCGGGAGACTACCAAGATCCCATACGAACTCATCATTGTCGAAGCAGTAGGGAACGAGTTTGACAATGGATGTGACAAATACTATCGCAATCCTCATAAAGGATTTGTGAATGCGGATCTAAACAAGGGGATGGATCTGGCAGAGGGGAATATCATAGTTGTCTTGACCAATGATGTATTTGTAAAGACGGGATGGCTTGAAGCCCTTGTGGATTGTTTTGACATTAAGAGCTGTGGAATGGCAAGTCTTGGAACGTCGGATCATCGAGAAATATCCATGCCAGTGATTCGTGAGGGGATATGGTGTCCTTTGATGGCAATTCCTAACAGACCAGATTTTAGATTTGATGCTGAAACTTTTCCGGCTTATTGGGGTGACTGTGATTTGGTGATGAAGATCTACAATGCTGGGTTCCAGGCATATCGGAATCGTCGGGTGATCTGTGACCATCTGGGTAGAGCGACTGTCACTGAAGAGCATGTTCTAGGGAAGCCTGAAGAAATAGAGAAGGCAAAAAATAAATTCATTGAGCGCCATCAGACATCACATCATTTGATTTTTCGTGTCTTGATGGAAGGGTTTGTTGTATGAATCTCACAATACAAAACGAGAGTAGATGAGATAATGAAATACACATATGATATATCGATGCTCGTTCCAGGGATGCCCTTCGATGGGGATTCGCTGGAAACCGGAAGTCTCGGAGGGAGTGAGACGTCCGCAATTTGTTTGGGGAGAGAGCTTCAGAAAATAGGCCACCGGGTAAAGATATTTTCCAATTGTAACAAGCCTGGGGTTTTTGATGGGGTGTATTACTATCCAATCGATCAATGGAGTGCATTTGTTCTTTCAACACCACATGACGTTGCAATATTTGAACGCACACCAGACATGTTGCAGGTGCGGACGTGTGCGAAGTTGAATATTCTTCATGTTCATGATCTAGCTCTAGGACGACAGGCTGATCCGTTTCGTGCAGTGATGTGGAATGCCGACAGCGTGTTTGCTGTGAGTGAGTTTATGAGACAGCAGTATTGTAAGGTTTATGGTCTACCTAAGAAGTTTGTGTGGAAGACCAGGAACGGACTCGATCTGTTTAGATTTCCAGAAATAGATAACGAAAAACGTCATCGCAATCGGTTAGTGTATGCGGCGAGACCAGAACGTGGTCTTGATGTTCTTCTTGAAATCTTTCCGAAGATACTGGAGCGTGAACCATCAGTCGAATTGGCGTTGTTTGGATATCATAATCCAGTTGATCACATGAAGGAGTTCTATAGCCAACTCTCTCAGAGGACATCTTCATTTGGGGATAAGGTTCGGTTTGTTGGGGAGCTTTCTAAATCGGCGTTGTACCAGCAGTATGTGGAAGCAGGGATATATGCTTATCCGACGCCGTCACCGTTGATGAAAGATTTTAACGAGGTTAGCTGCATTTCGTGTCTTGAAGCTCAGGCGGCTGGAATGCCGATCGTTACAAGTAAACGTGGCGCTCTTGTGGAGACGGTGGATCCTGGAGCGGGCATCCTTCTTGAAGGAGATCCTAGTTCGGAGGAATACCAGGAGAAGTTTGTTGACGCGATCATTTCCTACATGCACGATGATAAACTTTATGATGCAGCCAGCGAGGCTGGTCAAAGGAAAGCTAGAAAGCTTGGATGGG
>JAHCSE010000022.1 GCA_018609195.1 Patescibacteria group bacterium | reverse complement strand
TTTCATTTGTGAAACCAAAGCAATTCTTTCATCTCTTTTTGTTGGATCTACTGCTTTACTAATTAAATAACTTTGCCGATTTTGTTCAGCTCTCAAGCTTTCTAATTTTTTTAAAGCTTCTCTTCTCTTTTTATCGACTTCCAAAAGTTTCTCAACATCAACTTTGACTTGTTTTTTCTGACATCCCTCTTTGACTATTTCTGGGTTTTGGCGAATAAATTTTATATCTAACATATTATTTTAGGTTTTTAGCTTCTAGGTAATCAGACTATTACTTCAAATATTGAGTTCTTTTTTAAGAAGTGGGAGCACTTTCTCAAGCGCTTTTCTTCGGTGCCCCATCCGTGCCTCAGTCTCGAAAGGAAGCTCACCAAGAACTGTTTTCGTTTCTGGAAGGAAGAAGAGAGAACGAAATGGGTAGCCAGGAATACGTCTGGCACTTTGACTTCGTTCCTTAACAATATATCCCTGCCATATTCCTTCAAAGGTATAGACTTTGTTTTTACGAGGAATAAAGGCAATTACTGCTCGAAGTTGTGCTCCTCGCCTCTTCCACGGCACTCCCTTAAGCTTCTCGAGAGTCATTTGAGCTAATTTCTCGTCTGTTGCTTCATATCCTGGCCATCTTCGAGATTTTACTCCTGGCTCTCCTTTTAAATAATCTATCTCTATTCCTCCATCATCGGCTAAGGTCGGGATTTTTGCTAATTTATAATAAAATTTGGCTTTTATGATGGCATTTTCTTCAAAAGTTTTCCCGGTTTCTTCAGGTTTTCCTTTTATACTGAGGTCTTCTAAAGAAAGCAATTCGATATCTAAATCAAGCGTTTTAAAAATCAGTTTATATTCCTCTAACTTACCTGGATTGAGAGTAGCAATCAGTAATTTCATTTTGGCCTCATAGTTGGGAAAAATATCACCTCTCTCAAACTATGAGAATCAGTAAGTAATGCTACTAACCTATCTACTCCCAAGCCAAAACCAGCTGCAGGGGGCATTCCATATTCCAGAGCTTCCAAAAAATCTTTATCCATTCTTTGAGCTTCTTCTAGCCCCTTTTTATAAAATTTTTCTTGTTCCTCAAATCTTCTTTTTTGTTCT
>JAHCSE010000021.1 GCA_018609195.1 Patescibacteria group bacterium | reverse complement strand
TAAAATGAATTATTATGAGAAATTTATCCAAAGCCTACAATCCAAAAGAAGTTGAAGGCCGTATCTATAAACTCTGGGAAAAGAGCGGTTTTTTTAATCCTGACAAATTGCCAGGCAAGAGAAAAAAAACTTACACAATAGTTATCCCCCCTCCCAATATTACCGGGGAGCTTCACATGGGCCATGCGTTAAATGCGATTATCCAAGATGTTTTGATTCGGTGGAAACGCCTTCAAGGATTTAAAACTCTCTGGCTTCCGGGGACGGACCACGCTGGTATTGCAGCCCAAAATATATTGGAAAAAGAACTAAAAAAAGAAGGAAAGACTCGTTTTGATTTAGGACGAGAAAAATTTATTGAAAGAACGTGGAAATGGATGGAAAGATACGGAAATATTATCTTAGAGCAGTTTAAAAAATTAGGCTCTTCTTGCGATTGGTCAAGAGCGAGATTTACTCTGGATCGAGACTACTCAAAAGCTGTAAGACATGCTTTTTTGCATTACTATAAAAAAGGCTGGCTCTATAAAGGTAAAAGAGTTATCAATTGGTGTCCGAGATGTCAGACGAGTCTCTCAGACTTAGAATTAGAATACAAAAAAGAGCGGGGAAAGTTGTGGTATATCCGTTATCCATTAAAAAGGCAGGGGGCTAAGGGCAAAAGGCAAAAATACATCACGGTAGCGACAACCAGGCCAGAAACAATGTTGGGAGATCAAGCTATAGCTGTTAATCCAAAAGATAAAAGATATAAAAATTTGGTCGGGAAAAAAACTATTTTACCTCTGACTACAAGAGAAATCCCAATTATCACAGATCCCTTGGTTGATCCAAAATTTGGAACAGGAGCTGTAAAAGTAACCCCAGCTCATGATTTAAAAGATTATGAAATTTCTTTACGTCATAAACTTCCTATTTTACAGGTTATTAATGAAAAAGGAGAAATTACCAAAGAGGCTCCTTCCTCTTATCAAGGGTTATCTTCTTTTGAGGCTCGCCAAAAAGTTGTTGAAGATTTAAAAAATCTCTCGCTTCTTGAGAAAATTGAAGATTATTCCCATCAGATCCCGAGCTGCTACCGTTGTGAAACTATCATTGAGCTCATTCCTTCTGAGCAATGGTTCTTAAAGATGGAAAAATTAGCGAAAATAGCCAAGATACCAGTAAAAGAAGGTAAGATAAAATTTCAACCAAAGAATTTTGAGAAAAGTTATCTTGATTGGTTAGCAAATATCAGAGATTGGTGTATTTCGAGACAAATATGGTGGGGCCATAGAATTCCTTTAAAAGGGGAAACAGATGTTTTAGATACCTGGTTTTCCTCAGCTTTGTGGCCCTTCGCTACTCTTGGTTGGCCGCCCGCCCCAAAGGGGCGGGCCAAAATCAGTGATCTTGACAGATTTTACCCTACTGATGTCTTGAGTACTGACCGGGGAATAATTAATCTCTGGGTGGTCAGAATGATTTTTTCAGGAATGGAATTTGTGAAAAAAGTTCCTTTTCGTAGAGTCTATATTCACCCTACTGTCTTGACTAGAGAGGGAAAAAGAATGTCAAAATCCCTTGGCACGGGAGTTGACCCGATAAATCTGATTGAAAAGTACGGAGCTGATGCGACTCGTTTTGGTATTGTATATCAGATTATGGGCGGGCAAGATATTAAATTTATTGAAGATAACATCATTATGGGCAAAAAATTTTGTAATAAAATTTGGAATGCCTCGCGGTTTTTGCTAATGCAAAAACCGCCGCTGATTGACGCTGATTTAGTACGCCGATCTACGCTGAAAAATAAAAATTTAACTTCAGCTGATAAAAAAATTCTTAAAGTTTTACATAAAACTATAAAATCAGTTAATACGGATCTGGATAATTTTCGATTTGGTCAAGCTGCCCATAAAATCTATGATTTCTTCTGGCACGATTTTTGCGATACATATATTGAAATAAGCAAAAAACAAATGACAAAGGAGGAGAAAAAAGAAAATACCAGAGAAATACTTTTATATGTTTTGTTAAATTCTTTAAAACTTTTACACCCTTTTGTGCCCTTTATCACTGAAGAAATTTATCAAAAATTGCCAATGAAAAGAAAAAAGAAATCTTTAATGATTGAAGAATGGCCCAAATGATTTATCTTCTGTATTTCTTTTTTGGTTTAGCGCCCAGTATTATCTGGCTTTTGTTTTTTTTAAGAAAAGATGTTCATCCTGAATCAAATAGAATGATTTTGAAAATTTTCCTTTATGGGATGGTTATCGCTTTACCTGCTCTCTTTATTGAAATAGGTTTCTCTGAAGTAACTTCAAAAATTCCTCTTCCTAAAATAGGAATTGCTATTTTACAAATTTTTATCGGAGTAGCTTTAATTGAGGAGGTACTTAAGTACTTAGTCGTTCGGGAAAAAGTCCTGAAAGATCCTGAATTAGATGAACCAACAGATTTAGTATTGTATATGATAATTGCTGCTTTAGGCTTCGCTTCTATTGAAAATATTTTAATTTTATTTTCCCCTGAAAAAACACTTTTAATTAAAGAGGCCTCAGTAATTTCTGCTTTTCGTTTCTTAGGAGCTACTTTCTTACATGCTTTGACTTCGGGAACCTTAGGTTTCTTTTTAGCTAAGTTTTTCTTTACAGCTAAAGCAAAATTTTTAATTTTAGGATTTGCTCTCGCTATCTTCTTGCACGGTATCTTTAACTCTTTTATAATAATGATAGATAAGGGAATAATTGATGAAAAATTAGGATTTTTCTTGATAGCTGCAATTTTAGCTTTTCTATCTTGGCTAGTTATGTTAAGCTTTAGAAGGCTTAAAGAAATGCCAAGCGTTTGCAAGATAACTTCATAGAAAATATGTCATCTTTTTTTGAAAAATTAAAAGGGCAGATGGAAGAGGTTCCAATCGAAAAAAAACCAAGAGAAAAAAAAGCTGAGAAAATAAAACCTGAGGGAAAAAAGGCATGGTTTGAACCAGAGGGCAAGTTAGCTATTGATGTCTATCAGACAGATTCTGAGATCGTCATTCAAGCTCCGATTGCAGGAGTTAAGAAGGAAAATTTAAATATTTCAATTGAAAGCGATGTAGTAACCATTAAGGGAGAAAGAGAGAAACCAGATGCCGTTGAAGAAAAAAATTATTTTCATCAAGAATGTTATTGGGGACCTTTCTCCAGAGAGATTATCTTACCTACTGAGGGAGATCCCTCAAGGGCAGAAGCTACAATGAAAGAGGGGATTTTGACTTTGAGAATACCAAGGATTGAGAGAGAAAAGAAAAGAAAGATAGTAATCAAGGAATAAAAAAAATAATTTAAAATTACTCACCAAAAAGCAGCGCTCGTTAGCGCTGCTTTTTGGTGTCCCTGGCAGGACTTATCAGCAACCTTGTGCACGGTTCGAGAGACCGAGAACCTTCAGTTTGAGCTCAGCCCGTTGAGCCAAAATAAAAAAGCCCATCTGGGCAATTTTTATTTTTTAATATAAACGTATTATAATGGAAACAGAAAAATGAAAAAAATATTGAGTGAAAATACAAGAAAATTTACAAGAAAAATCCCAAAATGGTTTTTGATCGGTGGCGGAGTTTTTCTTTTTATAATTATTGCTCTTATCGGTGTTAAAGAGAAGGGAGAAACACCAAACAATGAAACTCTTACTTATATTAAACAAAAAATACTAGAATCTGGAGATAATAAAATTCATGGGTTTACTTATCATAATGATTATCTATGGGCATCTACAAGGACTTCGCCTTGTAGAGTATTAAAAATAAATTCACAGACATTAGATTACGAGAGAATAACCCTTGATTATGGATTAAATGACTGTGAAGACATAATTTATGCTCAAGGATATATTTGGGTTATTCTTTATACTTCTCCTAGTAGAATAATAAAAGTTAATCCAACCACACTGGATTGGGAAATTACGATAACATTTAAGCCTGACGAAATTCAAAGTGGCGGTTCTTTAGAATATGCATTGGGTTATCTTTGGGCTGGTGGATCTGGTAAAATTGCCAAAATTAATTTAGAAAAACTTAACTATAGAATATACGATTATTCCCGTATTGTCGGAGCTAATCAATTTCATGCGCTAACAAGTGGAGGAGGTTATATGTGGGGATCGTCTCCCGCACGGGAAGAGAGTATTATTTTACGCATAGATCCAAATGCACCCAATCATTATGAAGAGGTTAGAGTACCCGTCTTTATAACTGACGATATGACCTATATTGAAAATGCTCTTTATGTATGTAGTGAATCAATCCCTTCATATCTATATAAGATTAATAAAGACCTAAGCTACAGCAGTATAGAAGCTACAGATTCAATATGTTATGGGACATTTAGTGATAGGAAAGACAACTTATGGGGAGCTTATGTGGGGAAACCCGGAAAGTTGTTAATAGCTGATCTTAGCTTAACATCAAAAAGAATATATGAGCTGCCGATTGGGTGCAATGATGCTAATGAAATTGCCTTTGATGAACTAGGGAATATGTATGTTACATGCTGGAAGAGTCCAGCTAAGATAGTGAAAATAAAATTCAGCGAATAGTATTCGGATATGAATTTTTTTAAAAGAAATTTTTTATTTTTTATAGTTTTTATAACTGGAGCCGCGGTTCTTATTATTGAAGTCACTGCTACCAGAATACTCGCTCCTTATTTTGGCAATACTCTTTTTACTATTTCAAGTATCATCGGTATTGTTTTGGGAGCATTAAGTTTAGGATATTATATTGGAGGCATTTTAGCTGACAAATATCCTAAATTTTCGGTTTTTTTCTTTCTTATTTTTATTGCTGGTGTTTTCTCTCTTTTAATTCAAGGTCTTTCCAAAACTATTTTACCAGCCCTGGGATACGGTCTTGATATAAAGGTAGGTCCTCCAGTTATTAGTCTGATTTTGTTTTTCATCCCTAGTTTAATTCTGGGAATGATGTCTCCTTTTGCGATTAAATTAAAAAGTTTTGAATTGAAGGAAATTGGTAAAGTATCAGGAAGTGTGTTCTTTTGGTCAACCTTAGGAAGTGTCGCTGGTAGCTTTACTGCTGGCTTTTTGCTTATTCCTCATTTTGGTATAAGTAAAATTATTATTTCGACTGGTCTTGTCCTTGTTGTTACCGGAATTCTAGGGTTTTGGTTTTCTAAAACTGATAAATCTAAAAATCATTTTAAGAAATATAAATTCCTTTCTTTTCTGATATTTGTTTTATTATTTAGCCTAGCCTCCTTTTTTTTACCAAAGCCAGAATTCGTCATTTTTCAAAAAGATGGACTTTATAGCCAAATAACCGTTGAGGAGGTGAAGATTAAAGGAAAACAAGCTAGGGTTCTACGCCTTGATCGGTCTCCTGAGGGGGCAATATTTTTAGAATCTAATGAACTACCTTTCGAATATACAAGATACTATGCCCTCTATGAGATTGTTAATCCTCAAGCTGAAAAAGCCCTATTTTTAGGGGGTGGAGCTTATTCTAATCCGCGAAGACTTCTTTTGGACCAAAATAATATTAAAATAGTTGATGTAGTAGAAATTGAACCGATACTTTATCAGTTAGCTAAGCAATATTTTAAACTTCGGGAAGATCCAAGACTATTAAATCATATCGCCGATGGCCGAAGATTTTTGAAAGAGACAAATGAAAATTACGATTTAATCTTTGCTGATGTTTATTATTCTATCTATTCCATTCCCATTCACTTTACAACTCGAGAGTTTTTTTCTTTAGCTAAGAGTAGGCTTTCAGAGAATGGTATTTTTTTAATGAATATTATTGGTAAATTAGAAGGAAAAGGAAGTTTATTACTACTTTCTGAGATAAAAACCTTTAGATCTGTTTTTGAAAATAGCTATCTATTCGCTGTAGATTCACCAAGCAGAAAGGGATCACAGAATTTTATTCTCCTTGGTTTAAAAAATGACTCTCAAAGAATCGATTTTAGAAGTAAAGAAGTTTTAGAAAATGAAAATGAAATTATTCGTAATTTATCTAAAAAACTTGTTAACTTCGAAGGTTTGGACTTAGATTCTGCCTTCATCCTAACCGATGATTTCGCTCCTATAGAGTATTTAACCGCTAAACTTTTTTGATACTTTGAGAAAAATTATTGCTTTCCTCACAAAAGATATATCCTATTTTTAAAATTTTCGCAATAAATTTTTTTTGCAAGCGAGCCCGCCTGAAGGACGGGCGAGCGGAGGCAGGCGGGGCAAAGCCCCGCCTGCCGAATTTCATCTCTTTAAATTTCTTTTCCTTAATTTATGGATTAAATTTGGTAAGATGATAGAGAAAGTTTGGAATGGTTTAATTTGAGCACCAAAAAGCAGCGCTCGTTAGCGCTGCTTTTTGGTGTCCCTGGCAGGAGTCGAACCTGCAACCCTTTCGGGACAGCGTCCTAAGCGCTGCGCGTGTTCCAATTCCGCCACAGGGACAAAAAGTGGAGATAAAATAATAATTTCCAAACAAAAAACAAAACTTTTAGCTCAAATAAAGAGTATTTTCTTTGAGTTTTCTCTAAGCTCCGATTAAGAGTTTGGCAATAGCAGGAACTGCTCTCGCTAAAAGGGCAAAGGCTAGACCAACGATGGCATACAAAATATAATTTCTGCCACGGGCAACGTTTTCTGGGGCACCTGCTGCCGTAATTAAAGTGTAAGCTCCCAGTAAGAAAAAGAGAATAGCAATAGCTACCAAAACGATAAATATAAAGTCAGTAATCCTATAGATAGCATTCACTGCACAACATGCTCCAAGCTGTTCGATACTTACCGACGCTCCTTTTGTACAGGCTTTATCAATAGCTGTCAAATTCTGAACTAATTTACAGGTTGTAGGAGGGGAGACCTGAGCTAAAACTACTACTGGCAAAACTAAAGACAAAACTAAGGTAAATAAGATTAATGCTGGTAAAATCTTTTTCATTTTATTTATTTTAATTTACTGAAGATTCGACCTTTTCCCCCACCACTTTTTATGCTTTAGATAAACTGTAGGGGCATCTTTTCTTTAACTCAGTATAGGAATTTTTATATCTCTTCAGTTTTAACTCTCGTATTTCGGCATCTTGAGAATCAAGATAGGCTTCATAGTATACAAGATTAAATGGCTTGCGGCTTTTTATTGACCTTGTCTGCCCACGATTATGTCCTTGAATTCTTCGTTTTAAATCAGAGGTTAAACCGATGTAGAGTTTATTGTCCTTTCTGCTCTTCAAAACATATACATAGAACATAAAAAGTGGTGGGGGATTTATGAATTAACTTAAGAATGATTGTATCACAGAAATTATTCCTTTGGCAAGGAAAATTATCAATAAACCAATGAAAGTATATAAAATGATATCTTTGGCCGTTTTAACCCTTCCCGGATCTCCTCCTGAAGTGATAAAGTAAAACCCAGCAATAAGTACCAAGAGAGGAGCTAAAGCTATTGCTATAAAAAAGATAAAATCGATAATTTTGTTGATGAGATCCGGGAGGGTATGAGCTGAGAGAGGGTTGCAAAGAGCTATCTTCCCTGGCGGAGGACAAGGATGCGTTGCGAAAACCGGCAAGCTGATAAAAAGAGGGGTCAGAAATAAAAGAATGATTAAAACTTTAAAAAAAACTTTTTTCACAATTGTTTCATTATATCATCTTAAAAGAGAGGCTCAAGGCTTTTTAAGAATCAAGCCCCAATGGTAAGCGCTTGCTTCAAATTCCCCCGCACCAGAAACTTTGTTTCGGTGCGGGACTGGTCCAGCACCGAGCTTTGCTCTGGTGCTGGGTTTTTCTAATTTTAAACCAATTTCCTCGGCTATTTTTTCCACCTCACTAGCTGAAACTCTCCCTTCTTTTGGGCCCAAAGAGGAGTCTTTTTTCCAATCAACAACTAAAATTTTCCCACCCTTTTTTAAAACTCTCTTTCCTTCAGTTAAAACTTCTCTTTTATCTTCAATTTCAAATAAGAGATTGGTCATTAAAACCAAATCTAAATGATTATCTTTAATTTTTGAACCTTTTTTTGTTTCTAAATCAGAGCGGATAGTTTTAATATTTACAATTCCTAAAATTTCAGCTCTACTTTTTAAAGCAGAAAGGGGCTCTTCTAAAATATCAATAGCATAAACTTCTCCCTCTTTCAAGATTTTAGCTAAAGGTAGAGCCCAACCCCCAGAACCTGAACCAAAATCAGCAGCTATAATATCTTCTTTTAAATTAAGTTGCTTTAAAACTTCCTCTGGTCTTAAAAAACCTTCCATCAAATAAATGGCTACATGGTTAAATGATTACATGGTTAAAATGAAAAAAATAAGCCATTTAGCCATTGAACCATTAAATACACGCCGCTGAAGCTACTTTGTCTCCCTCTTCCAATCTCATGATTCTCACTCCCTGGGTTGATCTTCCTAAAATGGAGATAGAAGAAATTCCGGTCCTGATTACCTGACCTCTTTGAGAAATAACAATTAAATCCTCTTCTTCACCTGTTAAAAGACTGGAGGAAATTAAATCCCCAGTTTTTGAAGTGACCTGGGCAGTTTTAATGCCAGATCCTGCTCTTGCTTGCAATCTGTATTCTTTCAGAATAGTCTTCTTGCCAAATCCATTTTCACTCAATACTAACAAATATGCTTTTCGCTCTTTTTTATTTTCCTCTGGCTTCAAACTGGGAATAATTTCCATCCCTACTACCTCATCATCCTTTTTTAACCTAATTCCCTTTACTCCTGCTGCCGGCCTTCCCATTTCTCTAATTTCTTTTACCTTAAAATAGATACTCTTACCCTTTTTTGTTATCAAAATTAATTCATCCTCTTTGCGGCATTTCCCCACTTTCTTTAAGGAATCTCCCTTTTTTAAAGTGATAGCCACTAAGCCAGATCTCCTTACGTTCTCAAATTCTTCTATAGCAGTCTTCTTTATGAGGCCTGCTTTGGTAACCATCACTAAATATTTTACCTCAGAGTCTTTATCTTTTTTGCCCAAAGGAATGAGAGACAAAATTTTATCTTTCATTGATAGCTCTAAAAAATTCAAAAGCCCTCTTCCTCGAGCTGCTCTTTTCCCTTCTGGGATTTCATAAACTGGAATTTTAAAAACTTTTCCAGAATCAGTAAAGAACAAAAGAGAATCGTGGGTCTCAGCTTTAAGGAAATGTTCAACAATATCTTCCCCTATCGTTCGCATTCCCAAAATCCCCTTTCCTCCCCTTTTTTGGATTTTATATAAAGCTGGGTTTATTCTTTTAATATACCCTCCCTTGGTTAAGGTTAAAACTACCTCTTCTTGAGGAATTAAATCCTCTAAAGCCAACTCTCCTACTTTTTGGGAGAACACCTTCGTTTTTCTGTCTGAGCCAAAATTTTCTTTCAGTTCTCTTAATTCCTTTTTTATGACTTCTTTTATTTTTTTCGGGCTTTCTACAATGGATGTTAACTCTTTAATCTCTTTTCTTTTTTTAATTAACTCTCGTTCAATTTTTTCTCTTTCTAATCTGGCTAAAGCTTGAAGTTTGGTTTCCAAAATGGCTGTAGCTTGAATTTGGGTTAATTTGAAGCGTTTCATCAAATTTTTCTGAGCCTCTTCTCGATTCTTTGAAGCCTTGATGGTTTTAATTACGGAGTCAATATTGGTTAAGGCTTTTTGCAGTCCTTCTAAAATATGAGCTCTTTCTTTCGCTCGCTCTAAATCAAATTTAGTTCTTCGAAAGACAACTTCTTTACGGTGCAAAAGATAATAATTTAAAATCTCAGCTAAATTTAAAACTCTCGGCTGAATTCCGTCTACTAAAGCCAAAAGATTCAAATGGAAGGTCTTTTGGAGACCTGTAAATTTATAAAGCCTGTTTAAAATTTTCTGAGGCGTTGCATCTCTTTGTAAATCAATAACAATTCTTAAGCCCTCTCTATCTGATTCATCTCTGATATCCTTTATCCCCTCAATCTTTTTTTCGGAAACTAAATTTGCAAACTGCTCAATCAAAGTTGATTTTTGAACCTGGAAAGGAATTTCAGTAATAACAATTTGCTGGTGGCTAGTTTTCTTTTGTTCCTTAATATCTGCCTTCCCTCTCATCAAAACTGGACCCTTCCCTTGGGAATAGGCAGCGATTATTTCTTTTTGATCGAAAATCTGACCACCAGTTGGAAAATCAGGCCCTTTAATAAACCGAAAAAGTTCCTCACTCGTAGCTTTGGGTTTGTCAAGTAAATAGAAAGCAGCATCCACAACTTCTGACAGATTATGAGGAGGGATATTGGTAGCCATGCCAACAGCAATCCCCAGAGAACCATTTAGTAAAAGTTGGGGGAGAGGAGAGGGCAAAACAACAGGTTCTTTTCTCGTTCCATCGTAATTATCCATAAAATCAACGGTGTTTTTCCCAATATCTTTTAGCATTTCTTCGCCGATTTTTGAAAGGCGGCACTCGGTGTATCTCATCGCAGCTGCCTCTGTCGGATCATCAATACTTGCAAAATTTCCCTGACCTTCGATTAAAGGATACCTTAAAGAAAAATCTTGAGCCATTCTAACCAAAGAATCGTAAATTGCTGCATCGCCATGTGGATGCAGTTTTCCCATAGTTTCGCCCACGACTGTTGCTGATTTCCTAAATTTGGCACCAGATCCCAAACCCATTTCATGCATCGCATACAAAATCCTTCGGTGGACTGGTTTCAAACCATCTCTCACATCAGGTAAGGCCCGGGAAATGATAACTGACATCGCATAATCAATATAGGATTCCTGCATTTCCTCAACTATTTCCCGGGGTTTAATATAACCCATCTCAGTATTTAATTTTTGAGGATTCTTAGGCATACTTAAAAATTCTAAATTCTAATATCTAAATCCTAAACCCCATAGTATAACTCGCTTCGCTCGTTAACTACGGGGCGAGCAAATTCTAAATTTGGGATTTGCCTGCCCCGTACTCAAATCCGAAGGATTTGTAGTATCGGGGTTTAGAATTTCGAATTTCGTGCTTAGGATTTTATTCTGTTTGCTCGGTTTCCTTCTTTATCTCCTCTTCCAACTTCTTTAGCTCTTCTTCGCTAATTTCGGGAAACTCTGGAATCTCAATTTTAGGTAAGCTTCTTAATTGCTCTTCAAATCTTGGGGGTTTTAGCTGCTCAAAAAATCTTTCCTCTCTCGCCTCTCTCAATCTCTGTTTCAAGCCCTGAACCCAAGCCAGGAAAAAAGCAAACCCTAATACAACAATGATTATCCAGAGAATTATTTTTCTAACTTTCTCAGGTTGCCCTTGAATTTTTTTTAGAATATTCCTCACGGCCTCAAAATCTGAATCTTCATTGCGTCTACTGGTAAATCTCTCTTTTTAATTGTCAATCTATTTAGGCTTTCCGGCGATTTTACTCCCATTACCTTGAGGAACTTATCTAAACTCTCCAATTTTATTTTTAGCCTTGGAATTTGATAATGCATGGGGAGTAAAATTCTTGGCTCAATTTGGGAAATTACTTTGGAAGCCTCCCTTGCAGACATAGTATAGATTCCCCCAATCGGAATCATTAAAATATCGCAATTTCCGATTTTTTCTATCTGGGAAGCTTCTAGTTCTCCTTGGCCAAAATCCCCCAAATGGCAAAGTCTCATTTCTTCACCCTCAATAGTGAATATCGTTACTTTTCCTCGCTCTTTTCCCTGTGATTTATCATGCCAGGCTTCAATTCCCTGAATAAAAATTCCCTTTATTTCATATTCTCCAGGACCTTTAATTAGAAAAGGACTACCTGAGACTGCTTTAACATTTGAGTGATTATAATGATTATGAGTGACTAACAAAATATCAGCCTCCATTTTAGGTAACCTCAAGCCAATCTCAGTTGAAAAAGGATCAATAACAACAGTTACTTTCTCTTCTTTCTTTTTGCTAAAAATTAACTGGAAACAGGCCTGACCGTGCCAAATTATCTGCATATTTTTTAATATTATCACAAATCTATTTCCAATTCAACTATTGAAAAAATAGAAAACCTATGGTAGGCTTCATGATATGAAGAATATCTTAGAAACAGAAAATAACTTATTTAAACCTCCAAAAATTGGAGAAATTGTTGAAGGAAAAGTAATAGGGAGAGAGAGGGCAGCTGTTTATTTGGATCTCGGAATTCGAGGAACAGGAATAATTTATGGGAAGGAATTTTTTGATGCAAAAGATACTCTAAGAGATTTGAAAATTGGAGATAGAATATTTGCTAAAATAATAGACTTAGAAAATGAAGAAGGTTACATTGAGCTCTCAATGGCTCAAGCTGGCAAGGAAATAACTTTTGAAAGTTTAAGGCAGAAAAAAGAAAAAGGAGAGGTAATCAAGGCTAAAATTTTAAAAGCCAACAAAGGTGGCCTCATTTCTGAAATATCAGGTATTCCTGCTTTCCTCCCCGTATCTCAATTATCTTCTGAGCATTATCCAAAAGTGGAAGGAGCAGATAGCAGCAAGATTCTCAGAGAGCTTCAAAAATTTATTGGCAAAGATCTTGAGGTAAAAATTCTTACTCTTGATCTAGAGCAAGAACAAATTATTTTATCCGAAAAAATAAAAGAAGCAGAAAAAATAAAAGAAATTTTAAAAAACTATAAAGTGGGGAGTATAGTGGAAGGAGAAATTAGCGGTTTAGTCGATTTTGGAGCATTTATTAAATTTGGGAAAGAAAATTTGGAAGGTCTAATTCATATCTCCGAATTAGACTGGAAGATCATTGAAGATCCTTCAGAAGTGGTTAAGATAGGCCAGAAGGTGAAAGCAAAAATCATCGATATTTCAGATGCAAAAGTTTCTCTTTCTTTGAAAGTTTTGAAAAAAGATCCCTGGAAAGATATTGAGAAAAAATATAAAAAGGGAGGTATCGTTTCTGGGAGGGTAACAAAATTTAATCCCTTTGGTGCTTTTGTCCAGATGACTCCCAAAATTCAAGGATTATGCCACATTTCAGAATTCGACTCTCAACAGAAAATGCAAGATATTTTAAAAATCGGCAAAAAATACAATTTCAAAATTTTACTTATTGAGCCAAAAGAGCATAGAATGAGCTTGAAACTAGTATCAGAGAAAATTTGACTTGACAAGATTTTAATTTGAATATATAATTAGCATAAGGCACATTTAAAATTATCCTAGTTCGTTGGAAGAGAGAAGGAGGGAAGGATGAGGTTTCTGAAGAAAAGAGGACCTCCAAGAATCCTGATGCTAATCGACTGGGAAAATCTCTTAACTAACCTCAAAGAGATGCCTCCTCCGGAATCGTATTCGATTACGGCTGGATTTGATAGACTTTGCAAAGAAATAGCCTCAGAGGTTGGAGAAATCGTCAATGTTTTTGTCTTCATTCCCCCTCATTTAGTTTATACTTTTGGCGAAACTTTCCACAAAATAGGTTTTTTCACTATTGCCTGCCCGAAAATTCGAGGTAAAAAGGGGGAGGAAGAAGACACTACTGATCTTACCCTAATAAACTTTGGCCAAAAGGCGATCGAAGATATAAAAGATTTAACCCATCTTTGCTTAGGTAGTGGGGACAAGGACTTTAGTCTTTTAGTCCGGCAGGCCATCCGGAAAGGACTGAAAATAATAGTCGTCGCTAGCTCTGAGAGATCTCTATCAACTGAACTTATTAAGTTAGCTGACAAGATTTACATCTTTTCACCAACTGAACCTTAAACACATAGAAGTCAAACAGCGGGAGCAATCTCGCTGTCTTTTTTTTCTCCTACTATTGACAAAATTTTTGGTTCTGCTATAATTAGAATTGGTACTTTGGAAATTCGCTACGGGTCTGTCAATTCACACAGGAGGTTAAAGTCAAAATGGTCAAAAACAAAGGCCAAACCCTGCATTCTCTAGAGGAACTTGGGGAGACGGGGCTAGTTCCCCTTCCCGAACTCCCAGAGATTAAAGGCTTAACCGCAGATGAGGCGGTAGCAGACAAGATCCGGGAAGGAGCACAAGAGATCCGAGAGTGGACCGCTACCACCCTCATTAAGCTGGAGGAAGTGGCAAGAGGGTCTCGAGAGGCCCGTGAGCTAGCAGCTACAGCTGTAGCTGAAGCAGAATGGAACCTCAAGGGATTTCTCAGCCATGAAACTCCAGCTTATCGCCGGGCAAGCTGGATGGCTGTTCTCACTCACCGACTTTCTCAAGAGCTCCATTCACGGGCAGCAGCAACAACCCTTCTCCAAGAGCTCGTGGAGGAAGGCTACCTCGAGGAGTCCCCTGAAGGAGCCTTGAGGGCCTATGACAAGGTCTATGGGGTTCCTTCTGACTCCAATTTTGGGGAGCCGGAAGTGGCTGAGGTCAAGAAGGTCTTGGCCAACTTTCTCAGCCGAGTCTGGACGGCAGAACGAGAGATCCGCACCCAAGAAGCCAAGGACCTCTCCGACCAGGGTGAGCTTTCGCTAGAGGATTTCCGGAAAGGAAAGCCTGGCAAGCTTGTCCTGGGGATCCCGCCAGAACCAGTAAGGAACCCTGATGGGACCATCGCAACGAATCCCGACGGGACCGATAAGTGGCGGGGTGGCGGAACCCTGCTAGTGGAGAGTAACGGCGAGAGGATTCTTCCTCTGGCCGCTACCGGTTCCATCCAGGGAGCCGTCCAAGAAGCCAGAGAACTGGAGGTTCACCTCTTGGTGAAATCTCTCGAGTGGGAGAGACCCCCTTTTATCCGGGACCTTGATCCGGAAAAGGGCAAGAAAGTCCAGCTTCTCTGGTACATCCTTCAGCGCGGCTTCCGCGCAGAGGAGGAGAAAAGGCAGCGCCAGGCCCTCAGGGAGGAAATGGCCACAAAGGCCACTATCACTCCCCAGGAGTTCTTCTTGGAAGGAAAGTCAGGCATCTGTCTGGCAGAATCCGAGGAGGACTGGGAGCAGAGATCTCCAGAGGGGAAAACGGTGAGTCGGATTGTCGATCCTTTCTTCCTGGTTGAGCGATTCACTCAGGAAGAGGGAGAGTTCATCCGCCTGGTGGAGTTCCCTCCCCACTTCGAGGATTGTCTCGCCTCTTGTATGGGTGAGCATCCTGAAGGGGAGAAATTCCATGGATTGCCCTATCCTCTAGTGGCAGTCCTCCAAACGGTCTATGGGCAGGTTTCCAAAGCTGCCCAGATCAACAACAAGTAGTTTCTGACAGGACCCGTAGCGAAGAAGGCCCTGGTAGGCATTGTCTGCCAGGGCCGTTTCTTTTTGCTTGAAATTTTTTAAAATTTTTGCTATACTTGAAAAGCGATGAAAAAACTAATTCAAAATTTGCTCATTGTTTTTCTTATTTTGCTGATAATTTCAGCTGTTTTTGCCTTACTTGTGCAGCCATTTGAAAGCGTCAAAGAAATTCCCTTCAGCCAATTAGTTGAAGATATAAATCAAGAAAAGGTAGAAAAAATTACTGTTGCAGGCACCAATATCACTATTTTTTATAAAGATGGGGATGGATTAAAAGCTAAATCACAGAAAGAAGCTGAGGTAGATTTCATTCAGGTGCTTCTTAATCTCGGCGTTGAGCCAGAAAAAATTAGCCCAGAAAAAGTTAAGATTGAATATAAAAAAGAGGGGGGATTTTTAACTTGGTTTGGCCCTCTTTCTCTCATTTTAATTTTCATGCTTCCTCTTTTGCTCTTTTGGATGATTTTCCGCCAGGCTAGAACGGGAGCAATGCAGGCTCTTGATTTTACCAAAGCCAAAGCCAAATTATTTGGGGCAGAAGGTCATC
The DNA here is from genome assembly GCA_018609195.1 of Patescibacteria group bacterium. Classification (GTDB taxonomy): domain Bacteria; phylum Patescibacteriota; class Minisyncoccia; order Minisyncoccales; family RBG-13-36-15; genus JAHCSE01. The sequence goes on along the minus strand of JAHCSE010000021.1, from coordinate 22,160 downwards.
CCAAAGAAAAAATTACTTTTGAAGATGTAGCTGGTTTAGAAGAAGCCAAAGAAGAATTAAAAGAAGTGATAGATTTTCTAAAAAATCCAAAAAAATTCTTAGCTATAGGGGCAAGGATTCCAAGAGGAGTATTGCTTTTGGGCCCCCCGGGAGTAGGAAAAACGATGTTGGCAAGAGCCGTAGCCGGGGAGAGTAATGTTCCTTTTTTCCATGTTTCTGGGTCTGAATTTGTTGAATTGTTTGTAGGAGTAGGGTCAGCCAGGGTTCGAGACCTTTTCTCTACTGCCAAAAAGAATGCTCCATCAATTTTGTTTATTGATGAGTTAGATGCTATTGGACGAATGCGGGGGACAGGAATTGGTGGAGGACATGATGAAAGAGAACAGACTTTAAACCAAATTCTAGTTGAAATGGATGGATTTGAAAGAGACACTCATGTTATAGTAATAAGTGCTACAAATCGCGGAGATGTCCTCGATCCCGCTCTGTTACGACCAGGAAGATTCGATCGGAGAGTCATTTTAGATTTACCTGATATTAATGAACGAGAAGATATTTTAAAAATTCATTGCCGAGGAAAGCCATTGACCTTAAATGTAAATTTAAGAGAAATTGCTGAAAGAACTCCTGGTTTTTCAGGGGCAGATTTAGCTAACTTAGTTAATGAAGCTGCGATTTTAGCTGCGAGAAGAAATAAGCACCAAGTTTATCAACAAGAATTATTAGAATCAATTGAAAAAGTTCTTTTGGGGCCAGAAAGAAAAAGTCATGTTTTAACAAAAAAAGAAAAGGAAATTGCTGCTTACCATGAAGCAGGCCATGCTTTGGTTTCAGCTTCCCTACCAGAAACGGAACCTATCAGAAAAATATCAATTATTGCGAGAGGTCTTGCTGCAGGCTATACTTTAAAAATGCCAGTTGAAGAAAGAAGAATTAAGAAAAAATCTGAATTTGTTTCTGAAATGGCAACTCTTTTAGGAGGTTATTGTGCTGAAAAACTAAAATTTGACGAAATTACTACGGGAGCAGCAAATGATTTAGAGAAAGCTTCTCTCTTAGCCCGGAAATTAGTTAAAGAATATGGAATGTCATCTCTGGGACCTGTTTCCTTTGGCGAAAAGGAGGAATTGGTGTTTTTGGGAAGAGAGATTTCAGAGCAAAGAAATTATTCTGAAGAGATAGCAGCTAAAATAGATAAGGAAGTTTCTCGATTTATTGAAGAGGCTCAAAAAGCTGCCCAGAAAATCTTGACCAAAAGAAGGAAGCTTTTAGATAAAATTGCCCAAGCTCTAATTGAAAAAGAGACAATAGAGAGAGAGGAATTTGAAAATTTAATGAGGGGGTCAGAAGGAAAGAAAGAAATTAAAAGAATAAAAAAATTTGTTATTCCTCATCTGAAAATCAAAGAAGTAAAATAAAATGCGCGCATAGCTCAGTGGTTAGAGCACCACTCTTATAAAGTGGGGGTCGTAGGTTCAAATCCTACTGCGCGCACTCGGCAAAGATTAAATAGGTAATCATCGATATATCGGCGACTACATTATGGATATAGTTTTAATGGTAAGTCGCCGCTATAAAGTGGGGGTCGATGGTTCGAGTCCATCCACGCGCACTAGGGGCGCGTAGCTCAGTTGGTTAGAGCGCCTGCTCGACACGCAGGAGGTCATCCGTTCAAGTCGGATCGCGCCCACATGAATTTAAAGATAATCTACGAAGATGAAAATATTTTAGTTATAGACAAACCAACAGGAATAGTAGTTTTCCCCGAAGGGTTAACAAAAACAAAAACTCTAATTGATTATCTCTTAGAGAAATATCCAAAATTAAAAAATGTTGGTGCACCTCCTCGGTATGGAATAGTCCATCGTTTAGATAAAGAGACTTCCGGAATCCTATTGGTGGCTAAAAATAATGAAAGTTTGAGGTTTTTACAAAAAGAATTTAAAGAAAGTAAAGTTTTAAAAAAGTATCTGTTATTAGTTGTTGGGGATTTAAAATCAAATAGAGGCAAAATTGAAACATTAATTGGGAGGTCTCCAAAAAATCGAAAAAAACAAAAAGCTTTTTCTCTCACTTCCCCGGAGGCCAAAAGGAAAGGCCTAAGGAAGGCAATAACTGAATATAAAGTACTGGAAAGGTTTTCCACCAGAGACAGAAAATATTATACTTTGATTGAGGTTAACCCGAAGACAGGTAGGAAACATCAAATTCGCTGCCATTTTTCCTTCCTTGGTTATCCAGCAGCTGGTGATAAATTATATAGTTTCAAAGGGCAACCTGAACCCGAAAGCCTCAAAAGGCATTTTTTGCATGCGAGTTCCCTTAAGATAAGATTGTTGGATGGAAAAGAAAAAGAGTTTAAATCGGATCTACCCGAGGATTTAAAAGAGGTCTTGGGGAAGCTAAAATAAAAGATAAAAAAATCAAAAATAAAAAATGGCAACAAAAATTGAAACATTTTTACGGCATTTCTTAAAAACTGATTTACCAGATGTACGACCTGGCGATACTATTCGAGTTTATCAAAAAATAAAGAAAACCTTAAAGAAAAGTAAACCATCTACGGGACAAGAAGGAAAAGAGAAATCCCAGGTTTTTGAAGGAGTAGTTATTGCCCGGAAACATGGAAAAGAAATGGGAGCAACAATAACAGTGAGGAAAGTGATCTCTGGAGTCGGGGTAGAAAAAATCTTCCCAATTCATTCTCCAACTATTGAGAAAATAGAAATTTTAAAAAGAGGAAAAGTAAGAAGGGCAAAACTTTATTATTTAAGAGAAGCTAAAGGAAAAAAGGCAAGGTTGAAGAAAAGAGAATTTGCCGAAGTAATACCCAAAGAAGAAGTGCCAGGAGAGATAACTGAAGAAAAAGTACCAGAAGAGATGAAAGAAGAAGAGACAACAGAAACAAGTCCTGAACCAAAATCTGAAACAGGAAAGGAATCGAAAAATGAGCTCAAAAAATAAGCCCAGGTGGAGAAACTGGAAAACTCACTACCTTGAGGTGGTAGCGCCAGCAATGGCTTGCGGGTTCGAGTCCCGCCCTGGGCACAAATGGGCGAGTAGCTCAATGGTTAGAGTACGTGCTTTACACGCACGGGGTTATAGGTTCGAATCCTATCTCGCCCACAGATTTAACAATAAACAATGAACTGTAAGTAATTAACAATGTTAGCCATTTAACAATTTAGCAATTGAGTTTGCCGCGGTAGCTCAGTGGTAGAGCTCTTGTCTGAAGAACAAGAAGTCGCCAGTTCGATTCTGGCCCGCGGCACCATGCGGGAGTAGCTTAGTGGTAGAGCGTCTCGTTGCCAACGAGAAGATCGCGGGTTCAAGTCCCGTCTCCCGCTCCAACAAAACCTAACTTAGATTATAAATAATAACCAAAACGGTGAGAAATATTGTTATACTCGGAGCCGGATTTGGTGGGATATCTGTCGCGAAAAATTTAATCGGTAAGCTTCCCGATGACTTTAGGATTATTTTGGTCGATAAGAATTCTCACCACACTTTCCATGCTTCACTTTACGAAGTCGCCACGGCAAGTCTTGGTAAAAGGCTCCCTCAAAGAATCGATTTTGAAAACCTCTATACCAGTGCGATTTTAGATATCAGAGAGATATTTAAGAAAAGAGGGCAGTTTGAATTTATTAAAGCCCAGGTTTCCAATGTCAATTTTAAAGAAAGAAAAGTTTTTTTTAAAAATAGAGAGTCAGTAAATTTTGCTTATTTAATATTTGCATTGGGTTCTGAAACGAATTTTTTCGGAATTCCCGGCCTTGAGGAAAAAGCTTTACCTTTAAAAGATACTAATGAAGCGCTTAATATCCGGAATGCCATACAGGAGGTTTTTGAAAGAAAACAGCCTAATCAACGAATTACTATTATCATTGGAGGAGGTGGTTTCACAGGCTGCGAATTCGCTTCCGAACTTGTATTTTATTTAAAAAAATTATCAAAAGAGTTTGGGCACCTCAAAGAGAGAGTAAAAGTTACAGTGATAGAGGCATCTGATACTATTTTGCCAGGAGCCTCAGATTGGGTAAAAAAAGCTGCAAAAAGAAGAATGGAAGAACTGGAAATAGATATCTTGTTTGGCAAGCCTATTTCCAAGATCGAAGACTCAACGGTGTTATTAAAGACTGGTGAGAAACTTTATTTTGATGTTTTTATTTGGACGGCTGGAGTGAAAGCAAATTCTTTACTGGAGAAAATTAGCGGAGTAACGTTAGAGAAAGAATGTAGAGTGCTATCTGATGATTGTTTGAGGATCGTTCCCTACAACAACATTTTTGGAGTTGGAGATAATCTTTATTGCTTTGATCCTGCTCTTCAAACTCCTATGCCAGCTACTGCTTTCGCAGCAATTGAGCAAGGAAAAATTGTGGCAAGGAATATTTTAAACGATATTTATAAAAAGAAAGCTATGAAATGCAAAAGTTTGCCCTCTCCCCGACTTATTATCCCTTTAGGTGGAAAATTCGCAATAGTTGATATAGGACCGCTAAAACTGAAAGGATTTTTCGGTTGGCTCGTAAAAGAGTTCACCAATCTAAAATATTATTTAAGTGTTCTATCATTTATTCCGGCCTTTAAACTTTGGTTAAGGGGTGTAAGAATATATACAAGAAATGACTAAATAACGAGCCTTGACCCCCACTACCTAATAAATTAGATGTGGGGGTTACCCTCACACCAATGAAATTGGTAGTGAGGGTTGACAGTATTTTTTAAATAAGATATTGTGGTAAAACCCCTAAAAAGGGGTTTAAAAATGGATAAAATCATAAAATGTCCCAGTAGACTTGGGTTAAATCTTCTCATAATCGTTATAATTTCAGGAGGTTTCCTGGGAGTCTCGCTATTTTTGAGCCTCGTATTCCAGGGGCGCGAGGCTGTTTTAAGTTCGCCAGAAACCATGGAAAACGAAGGCTTCGCTGTCATCCAAGGGAATAGTCTTTCCCCTATTTCTAAACCTCCAGGTACAGAACTTCATGTTGTCCGAGAAATAAAAATGGTAGTTACTGCGTATTCAAGCTCTATCTGGGAAACCGATAGCAGCCCATTTATTACTGCAGCTGGCACGCAAGTTCGAGATGGGGTTGTGGCTAACAATCTTTTGGCATTTGGAACAAAAATTAGGATACCAGAAATTTATGGAGATAAAATTTTTGTGATTGAAGACAGAATGAACTCCAAAAAGGGTTACTATCATATTGATATCTGGTTTCCGTCCTATTGGGAAGCTAAAAGTTTCGGAGCGAAAAGAACGTATGTTGAAGTAATTAAAGAAAGCTAATTATTAATCGGCGGATAATTTATATTTTGAAAAACCGCGCCATCTGGCGCGGTTTTTTTTATGCCGGGGGCGGGACTCGAACCCGCACGGAGTTTTTACTCCACAGGATTTTAAGTCCTGAATGTCTCCCAGTTCCATCACCCCGGCAAACTTTTGAGTGAGGCGGCGGTGGGAATTGCACCCACGTATAAGGGTTTTGCCCTGAACCAGAACGAAGTTCGGTTCAGGACTAGTCCCGTATAAAACTTTGGCTTTTGAGGCCTGGGCGGGAATTGCACCCGCGTATAAGGGTTTTGCAGACCCTCGCCTTAGCTACTTGGCTACCAGGCCAAAATTTTTATACGGGGCAGACCATCGCGTTGACTATTTCGCCACGCCGCCACCGAATTATTTTACCAGTTTTTTGCTTTTTTTCAATCCTTTCCCTTTTTAATTTTTTCCAAAACTGCTTCAATTTTAGCAGCTTCTTGAGTTTCCTTCTCCTCAATAAATTTTATTTTAGGAGTTATTCTCATTGAGAGAATTTCCCCAATCTTTCTCTGAAGCAAAGAAAGGTTTTTGTTTAAAATGCGCAGAGTTTTTGAAATCTGGGTCTCTGGAATACAGCTAATAAAAATTTTAGACTGCTTTAAATCTGGGGAAGTATCCACCCTGGTCACCGTTACTAAAGTATCTTTAGGGAAATCAACTTCTTTGAGGAAAATCTTACTCAGCTCCTCTTTTACAAGTTGATTGACGCGTTGAATACGCTTAGACAAATTAGAAATTAGTTAATTTATAATTCTCCTTTTTCTCTCTCTTCAGTATAAATTAATAAATTATCACCTTCCTCAATCTTGTTAGAGCCCTCATATAATATCCCGCATTCATCTCGAACCCCACATTCCTCAACATCTCTTTTTCCTTTCTGGAGATTTATCAATTTCCCCTGGCCAATTTTTTGTTCATCTCGAAGAATATCAACCATCGCACCTTTTTTTGCCTTTCCTTCTAAAACCCTTCCTCCGATAATCTGGCGATTTTTCTCAGTTCGGAAAATGATTAAAGTTTTGATTTTTCCTAACTCTTTTCTTACTACCTCAGGGGGAATTACTTTTTCCATCATTTGACGGACTCCTTGAGAGAGCTCATAAATTACTTCAAAATTTATTATTTTTATTTTTTCTTTTTCCGAAAGTAACTTTGCAACGGGATTTATTTTCACTCGAAAACCTAAGATTTTAGCCTTAGCTGATTTAGCTAATTTCAAATCTGTTTCATTGATTTCCCCTATCTCTCCTTTTAAAATCCTTAAAATCACTTTTTCTTGGGGAAGATTTTTCAAAAGTTCAGTTATTGCCTCAAGAGACCCTAAGACATCTGCTTTTAAAATTAAATTCAAAACTTTTTTCCCAGGTTCAAAAAAAAGGACTTGAGCCCCCTCCCTCTCTTTTATTTCTTTCTTAATACTTCTTTTAGTAGATTCTAAATCAGGAAAAACCTTGAATTTCTCGCCAATGCGAGGAACTTTCTCAAACCCCAAGGTAATTACTGGCATAGAAGGAAAGGCTTGATTAATTGATTTTCCCTGAAAATCTTCTAAAATTTTAATTTTACCGAAAGTAGAAGCAGTTCCCACAATATCATCTATTTTTAAAGTCCCATCTCTGATTAATAAGGTAGCAGTAGGCCCTCGCTGAGAATCTAAATATGCTTCAATCAATACCCCTTCTGCTGTTTTTTTAAAATCTCCTTTTAACTCTTCCATTTCAGATACCAGTAAAATTAAATCTAAAAGTTCTTCAATGTTTTTACCAGTTTTAGCGGAAATCTCAACTGAAGGTACTTTTCCACCCAAAGACTCAACTAAAACTTCCAGTTTCGATAGCTCTCTCTTGGTTTTCTCAGGATTAGCTCCAGGTCTATCTATTTTATTTAAAGCCACAATGAAGGGAAGGTCAGCTTTTTTAATATGAGAGATGGCTTCTTTGGTCTGGGCTTTAACTCCCTCATCAGCAGCTATTACTAAAATAGCAATATCAGCTACTTTTGCTCCCCGAGATCTCATTGCTGAGAACGCTTCGTGTCCTGGAGTATCAATAAAGGTAATTTTTTTATCTTTATGTCCAATCTCATAAGCCCCAATGTGTTGAGTTATACCCCCTGCCTCCTTCTCAGTTATCTTGAAATCGTGAATCACTTCCAAAATTGAACTTTTCCCATGATCTACATGGCCTAAAACCACCACTACCGGAGGCCGGTTGATTAAATTTTTATTTGGTTTAATGTCTTCCATAAGAAAATAAAGATGTAAAAATTTCCAATTACTATATTGTTTCGTTGTTAAATTGTTATTTTTTAACAATTGAGCCATTTAGCAATTTAGCTCTTAGCTTTTTCTATTGCCTCCTTTTCTTCCTCAGAAAGGGAATATTCAGATTTTCCATCATTGATTGGTTTGGAATACACCCTGTTTCCCTCTCGACCATAAATACTGGTGATAATAAAACCATTATTATTCAAATCAAGTAAAGCGATGGAGAAGCTCTGATCACCCCCAACATCTTTGAAAGGGTTAAACCTAACTAATCCAATTTTTTGGAAAGACCTTTGGGAGATTTTATTCAGTCTGGAAATCTCATCAAGTATTTTCTGAATTTCTGTTCCTTGTTTTTCTACTTTTTTAATTTGAGAAGATAGAAGTGCTTCTAAGTCTTTATCTCCTCTTTGGAAGAAAAGGTCTATCCTTTTTTTGAGTCTGAAAAGATAAAAACCAATAAAGAAAATCAAGAAAACAAGAATAATGAAACCCAAAATAAAAAAGCTTTCCATATATGCAAATATAACAAATTTTCCTCGATTTTTCAACCCGTAAAAAAGCGGTGGGGGTGAGATTCGAACTCACGGTAGTCTTACGACTACAATGGTTTTCGAAACCATCTCTTTAAACCACTCAGACACCCCACCGCTTTTTTACGGAGCCATTCTGCCAACCCTCCAATCTTTAAGGATAGTATTTTTCCGCTACTAAAGGCCCAAGTCTACATACTCTCCATCTCCCAAAATGACTACTTCTATATTAGATACATTCTTTTTTGAAAATTCTCTTGGATCAGCCTGATAGCTTGGGTTGGAATAATGCATAGGTATTACTTTTTTGGCACCAAGCGAGGCAGCTAGGACCCAAGCGTTATCGTAATTAATTGTTGGGCCGGTAATAGGTATCCCAGCGCTATCAACTTTTAAACCTGATATTTCTATGCCGTCTCCCGGGTGAAAGAAAGCACCATTTATTACAAATCCAGTATTAGGAGGTCCATCAACCTTAGCTGGCTCTTTATCAAGATGAAGTTTACATTTTTTATCTATGATGATTTTGTCTCCTGTAACTATCTCATTACAGGAATTGCACCAAAGCATTTTACAGTGGGAGAGATCGACTGGTTTGATTTTAAATCCTGCAATTTCAAACTCTTTTTGGCTTTCCACCTTATTTACATTTACATCTTCAGCAGACAATACCTCCGCTACATCAGAATTACCGAATATTGGGATGCCTTTTCTATACCAATAGGCAACGGCCTCTTTATTTAAATGATCAAAGTGCTGGTGAGACACTAAGACTGCCTGCAGTGGTTCAAAATCTGTTTTTTTAAATTTTTCTAAGGCAAATGACCCTGGGTCTATTAAAATTCTCTTTTCTCCAGATTCGATTACAAAAGTTGATTGCGGGTATTTCGTGATTTTCATATTCAATTGTTAACAGTGGACCCAGAGGGACTCGAACCCTCGACCTTTAGTATGCCATACTAACGCGCTACCTACTGCGCCATGGGCCCATCTGCCCCCGAAAGGAATCGAACCTTTATCTAGAGCTTAGGAGTCTCTTGTTCTAATCCGTTGAACTACGGGGGCAAATCCAAAATTATTTTAGCAGCTTTTTCGCTTGTTTACAAGTTTTTTCCTTGTTATAATTCACATATATGCCAGAGTCTTCACCTATTATAGAAGTTGCAAAAAGGGTTTGCCCGGCTGTCATCACCATTGTTATCTCTAAAGATTTGCCAAAAATCGAAGGTTTTTTCATGCTCCCTTTTGAGGGAGGAGGATTTATTATGCCAAAAATAAAAAAGGGGAGGAAAGAGAGGACAAAAATTGGCGGAGGATCAGGTTTTATTATCTCTCCTAATGGTTTAGTTTTAACCTCCCAACATGTGGTCTCGGACCCTGAGGCTGATTATACTGTTGTTTTAGAACCAACAAAAAAGTATCCAGCTAAAGTTTTAGCGAGAGATCCAATTAATGACATTGCTATTTTAAAAATAAAAGCTAAAAAACTTCCTTATTTAGAACTCAGCGATTCAAGCAGAATTGAACTTGGCCAGACCGTAGTTGCCATAGGAAATGCTTTGGGAGAATTCCATGATACCCTAAGCTCAGGAATTATCTCTGGTTTAAGTAGATATATTACTGCCTTTAGTGGATTGACTCATCAGGCTGAAAGGTTAAGAGGATTGATCCAGACTGATGCAGCTATCAATCCTGGAAATTCTGGGGGCCCTTTGGTTAATATTGAAGGGGAAGTTATCGGCATTAATACCGCCATGGTAATGGGGGCTCAAAATATCGGTTTTGCCATTCCCATCAATTATGCCAAAAAGGATTTAGAAGAAGTGAAAAAATACGGAAAGATAATGATACCATTTTTAGGAGTAAGATATGTTATTTTGGACAAGCAAATTTCAGAAAAAAACAAACTCCCAGTAGATTATGGAGCATTAGTTATGAGAGAAACTTTAGGGGAGTCCGCCGTTGTGAAAGGATCACCTGCGGAAAAAGCAGGAATTAAAGAATTTGATATCATTTTGGAAGCCGGAGGCGAGAAAATTACGGCTAAGAATCCTTTATCAGATATTTTGCAAAAATCCAAAATAGGGGATGAGATATCTCTGAAAGTATTGAGAGAGAAAAAAGAAATAACTTTAAAAACAAAACTGGAAGAGAAAAAATAATTAAAAGAGAAAGTCTTCTATTCAAAAACAGCTTTTCGAAGCTGTTTTTGTTTTTTTATAGCCCAGCCTGAGGATAAAGCCACCAAAAAACCTTCTTATCCACCCAAATCCCGCTCTTTTGCGGGACTTGGACGGCTTGGCGATTTCCGTAAAAAAGAGTTGCTACCTACGTACCTTTATTCTTTGCTTTTCGGTAGTTCTCGGTTTTCTTTTGGTGTATTTTTTCGTAACAAATCTACCAGTTATTGAGCTTCTATAGACTGTTATTGTTTTGATTTTCTTTTTCTTTGCCATAATTTTGAATATTTTCTGATTCCTGACCTTTTTATTATTTTACCACATCTAAAACAAAAGTCCCGCCAAAAGCGGGACAAATAGTCAGGCAGCGCCATTCCGTAGCTTTAGCGAAGGATGGGTCGTCTAGCGGACCAGATTAGAACCTGTTTTACTTTAAAAACTTAAATGTAGAAAGGATTTGGTCAATAACCAGCTTATCATTATTTTCCTCAACAATAAATGAAATAGTCGTGTAGTTGTCGGCGTCTTGGTCAACGTAATAAAATTCTGCCTCGCAGTTATCAACCACTTCTTCAATCTTTAAGGCGTTGTGCCCACCTATTGTCGCTGGGATTAATTTTGGCTTTACTACGGGTGGCGGTCCTCTTTCTGGATTTTCTATTTGAAAATTTACGAATTCTTCAAAGTTTTTTTGATTATCACGCAATTTACCAATTTGATAAACTATAGCGGCAATGCGTGGCTGACAACGGCTCATTGATTCGTCTTGACGACCCTTAACGCCATTAGATATGTTTACTTGAATAAAATTACGACTTTGGTCGGGAAGATTCACTGATAGTGCTTTTTTTGCATCAAAACTCCAAGAAGGTGGATATCTCACCCCAAATCCGTATTCTTCATTCCTATAAGTTTTCCAATCAGCGGTTTCGTCTGCTGGGATTTTCACTTCTAGAGGTTGTGCTTCTGGCAACCTTACTTCTAATTCACCTAATCTAGCCTCTAAACCTGCTATCCACCAATAGTAATATCCCAAAATTCCTCCTCCAACCAAAACACCTAGAATAATAACAATTGAGACGAATTGTAAGTTGGTTTTACCTTGAGTGATGAAAGGCATGTTATAGTATTATACCTCCTTTTTAATAAAACAAAACCCCCGTCAAACGGGGGATAGGATGGGTGCTCGACCGGGCTTGAACCGGCAACCTTCTCGGCCACAGCGAGACGCTCTAACCAATTGAGCTACGAGCACCATGTGCCCTCGGCAGGAGTCGAACCTGCACTCTTGACCTTAGAAGGGTCCTGCTTTTTCCAATTAAGCTACGAGGGCGAGAATCCAAATTATTATATCTCAAATAAATCATTCAGTCAATTCTTCCTCTGGAAGAGAAATTATTTTGCTAAACGGATCGAGATATTGCTTTTTTTCTATTTCTTCAAATATCCTTTGCCGATTTTCCATTTCTTTTAAAATCTGATTTAAAAGTTTTTCATTAAATTGAAGGGGTTTCCCTAAAATTTCTGGCTGAGCTTTATTTGCCAAAATAACATTTTTATAAAATAAAAAACTACTGAAAATGAGCGCTAAACTAAAAAAACCCAAAAAAGTAAAGAAAGCTTTTTCAGCTAAGAATAAAGAAGCCTTTTTCAAAAATTCTTTTATTTTATCAAATTTTATTTGTGGTAGGCGCATATCATTTATTTTGTTATAACTCTAATGGGGAAAGTAACAGAAATTCTGCCAGGAGTTTCCCCATTTAACCTTCTTATATTTAAATCCAAAATTTCAATTAAATAAAGACTATTTTCCAATTTCTCTAAAAATTTCAAAAAATTAGGGAAAGGGCCCTCTAGAGAAATATTAAAAGAAAGAGCAGGGCCGAAATCAGTTTCTTCTTTTGTTTCAGAGGCCAAAGAAATTTTAATTGAGGCCTGAGAGGTTTTGGCAGTTTCTTCCAAAAAACTAATGAAATCTATTGGGGTTTCAGGATCAACAAAAACGGCTTCGATTTTTTCCAGACCTGTTTGACGGGCAGTATAAATTTTTTTAAGATTTACTAAATTTTCCTTCTTCTGTTCAAGTAAAATTAATTCAGTTTTCTGGAAAACCAAATCCTCTGATTTTTTTTTAATACCGTTGATCAGAGGGAAAATTACAAAAATTATTAAAATCAAATTTATTATGACTAAAATTCCACCTATGAGATAAATTTTTTTCATGTCTTTAAAAGGTAGTCAATTTGGGATATCAAATTATTCACTGATTTTAAAACTTATTCCGCTAAAATCTATATCAGTTGATTTAACCCAGCTCTCCGGTGGAAAATAAACATTTTGAAAATCTTTTTCTAAATTTTTTTTAAATTGAAACAAAATATCCCGGGAGGGGGAGAAACCAGAAAGAATAATTTGGGAAGTTTCTCTTGGATAAGAAAGATTAGTTAAATATATTCCCGGCGGGATCGTTTTTATGGTTTTATTAAAAATGTCAGCTAAATTAATCTTTTGGCTATATAATGCATCTAGTTGAGAAAGTTTCTTATTTGAAATTTTAACTCGATCTTGTAAATCTTTAATTTCTTGAACCTCAAACTCTTCTCTCTCAAATTCTAAAAAAGTCTGCAGGTTTTGAACCTGGCCAGAAAGGTAAATCTTAATAGAAAGCAAAATTAAAATCAAAGAAAAAAGAGAAAGAAAAACCAAAACCCCTAAAATGATAACTAACCTTCTTGTCTCTTCTAATAAAAGCTTCTCTTTATATTGTGATGGTAATAAATTTATCATTCTTTTATTCCCCTTAACGCCAGACCTAAGGCAGCGGTAAAACCTAGAGATTTACCAAAAGATAGCTCTGGTACCTCTGATAAGGGCTCTTTTAAAATATTTGTCCAGGGATTAGATAGCTCAGTTTTGATCTTTAATTTTAGAGAAAGGAATTGACTAATTCCTCGGAGGTTAGCCCCTCCCCCGCAAAGAAGCACTTTCTCGACAATTTTACCACCGGGAGGAAGGTGCTCATGAAAAACATGAGTCTGATAATAGTCAAAATACTTTCTAATTTGCTTAGCTAAATCAGTGAGAGGAGGCGTTAGAGCCTCAAATATTTTCCCTTGTTTTATCTCCTTTTTAATTTCGCCCTTTTTAATTTTTATTTGATATTTCTCTGCTAAACCATATTTTAACTTCAATTCCTCAGCTTTTTTTAAATCAACTCCTAAGGTCTCAGATATTGCCTGGGTAAATTGTTTAGAAGAAAAAGGTAAAATACTAGCGAACCTTAAAGAATAACCAGAAAAGATCATAAAACCGGTCCGATTTTCTCCTAAATCAATTAAAAGAAGAGGATGGGGTGAAAGCCCATTTTTCACTAAAGCTCTAGCAATAGCCAAAGATTCGATTTCTAAAGCTTTAATCTTCAAATCGGCTTTTGTCAAAGAGTTAATATAAGGATCGACAACTTTTTTTGGCAAAGCTACAACTAAAACATCGAGGTGATCTAAATGATCATACACTGGAGGAATAATTTGAAAATCTAAATACACTTGCTCAACTGGTAAGGGGATGTAATTTTCAGCCTCAAAATAAACAGCCTCCTTTAATTCCTCAGTGCTCATTTTTGGCATCTGAATTACCTGCAAAAAAGATTTTTCTTCTGGCAAGGAAGCTACCACATATTCTGTATTTAATTTTTGTCCAGAAACATTATCTAAAGATTCCTTAATAATTTCAGTTAAAGCTTTCTCATCCTGAATTTCCCCTCCTTTAATTATTCCTGCTTTGATTTCAGTCTTTTTAAAAGAAGCCAAACTTAAGAATTTCTTTTTTTTCTTTAATTTTACAATTTTTAAAGAGGTATCAGTAATATCCAGGCTAAATGCTTCTGGTTTTAAAGTGAAAAAATCTAGCATTTTCTCATTTAATTATATCACTAATCTTATTGAAACAAAAAATGGCCAAGGCCAAAAATATTTCTAAAAATTCGTATATTCGTACTGATTAGTAATTCGTAGGGTTATTCTATTTCCTTCCAGCTTGTTACTTGCCAGCCTCCTCCTGGTCCGCTCGTGAAAGAGGCATCTTCAAGACCTACTTCATATTCAATTTTCACACTATTTTTCAGATGGATCCCAAAACCTGAAATCTCCTTTAACCTGCTTGAATCTTGAACAACAATAAAGCCATTTTGAGCAAAAAGAATGTCTGCTTGGAAGAAATTTTTGATAATAATAGCCTGGGCTCCAAGAGCAGTAGAAATGAGCAAAAGATAGCTCCCTGGCTGTCCAGAACCTAAAGAGATCGCATCATCTTGAAGAGTAATTCTCCCATCAGAAATTACCACTCCGCTATTTGAACCATAGGCATTGGAATCTAATCTAACTTCAGTATTATTTTGAATGACAATCTCATCAGTGACCCAAATGGTACCAGTAATAGAAAGCTTTGCTTTATCTTGAATAACCATTCTTCCTTCAATTTTTCTTGGGCCGAGAGAGGCCTGTTGCTGACCCTGAAGAATATAATCGCCAGAAATAACGCCGCCTGAGACTGCCTCAGTTTTCCACTGATCAATTTGTTCTTGAGAAATAGGTAAATCTTTTTTAGCAATTTCTTCAGAAAGAGGAGAAAAACTGGAGGCAGTACAGTTAATATCAGAGCTTGTGGTTAAAGTGCCCAAAATTTCAGAATTTTGGCAAATATCAACATAGGTATCTTGGCCTATTTTCGCTCCATCAATCTGATTTCCAGTTTGAGCTACCCAAACTGTTCCTGTAATTTCCGTATTATCTTGGGCAGTAATTGAACCATTGGAAAAGACATTTCCTAAAATTGAGCTCTTATTGTCCATCAGTATCCCTCCATCTCCTATTTGAGCCCCATAGAAAAAAGAGACCTCTTCAGCTGAAATTTGATAGACAGTTTGAACTTTTCTTATTCGACTCAAAATATCACCTGTTGAAGTAATTGTCCTTGACCCTCCTAAAATATCCGATATCTCTACCGTCACAGATCCCTGATCTACTGAGAAGGTATAAAGACTTTGCCAATTCTTGTTTTGAGAAAGCCTCAACAAAGCATCTTCAACCCCTGCCTCTGCTACATAAAAAGTTTGAGAAGATAGAGATATATTTCTGGCCCTTCTTTGCTGGCCCAAAGTCAAAATAGTAATACTAATTCCCAGAGCAAAAATCACAGCCAAAATCAAAATGGCCAGAAATAGAGCTGCAAAACCTTTTTGAAAAATTAATGGTTTCATTGTTATATTGTGAGATTTTTAATATGACCGAAGCGAGGCGACATTTCTTAAATTAACTTGGGCCTGATATTCTGATCGGCCGGTTGGATTTTTATAATCAACTCTCAAATCAATTTGAATTGAAGGGGTGTTGCCAGAAATAATCTGGCTAAAAACTAAATTTTTTACTTCAACTCGTTCTGAAGTCAGACAAATTGGGTCTTGAGATTCTTTTTTGAGACAAAGTTTGCCTTCTGAAAGATAAAAATCAATGTAAGTTTTATTTTCGTCAGGAGGGAGATATTTTTGTGTCTCCAAAGAAATTTGGCCGGGATGGGAATTAAAAATAGAAGTTTCAGTATAAATGCTTTCTGCCTCTCTAACCTCATAAACCATAATTTCCATTGCCCTTCGGGTATTATCTAAAGCCTCTCCTATTACTTTAATCTTCGTACTGGTCTGAATTGACCAAAGGAAATAAGAAGAAACAGCTACAACAATAATACCTAAAACTCCAATGTAAATTAAAACTTCCAATAAGGTAAAACCTTTCTGTTGATCGTTAATCATTGTTGCCAGTTGGTAAAATAGGTGATAATTTTCACTTCTCTATCTCTCCAGGAAACAGTGACTGTAGCTTTTTTTGTCTCTGGATCCAGGATTCCCCCTGTTCCAACAATATTATCATTTCCATCTCGAAAAACTTCTTCGAAAACAACCTCTCGGGAAAACCCTCCAATCGCCTCTTCTCCTAAAAGAAGTTCCCATTTAGGAGGGGAATCTGTTGTCTTTTCTGGATGATAAGCTACTCCAGTAGCTAAAATTCCCAAGCCATCAGTATCCCAATTTGTCCCATCTCGAAAATTGCGAACAGCCTCAACGGTCTCTTGAGCCAAATTTATAGCTTGAGTATTCTCTCTCAGTAAGGTAGAAATTCTTAAAGAAAAAGTGAGCAAACCCAAAATACTAACAAAGGCAATAACCAAAATAAAAATCACTACTAAAATTTCAATTATAGAAACCCCCTTTCCTGAGAAAGGGATCCATTGTTGTTGTATTTTATTGCCACTGAGGTCCTGTAACATGGATTGAAGAACCTTGGGTGGTATCACCATTGGCAGTATAATCGATTAAATTTTGATCATCGAGAGTAATTTCTAGGGCTTTATCATTATATCTTCTATCCCGATGAATAGAAAATTGAGCCGAAGTAATACCTAGGGAATGGGTCTGAATTATTAGTTTCTGTTCAGTCTTGCTCCCGGCGGGACCTGCTAAAACACTCCCCTCCCAGTAAAATTTTGTCTTTCCAGGATTTAAATAAAACTGAAAATCAATATCAAAATTATCAGCAGGATAATCAGAGAATATTAAATGTAAGGTGATCGCTGTTGCGGCATCTTGATTATACGTAAAATGAACATGGCGGGAATCCTTTATTCTCTCTGTATCAGATGGAGCTGAAGAGGGGAGTAAATCCACCTGCCCAGAGTTTTCAATATATATATTTTTTGTTTTTCCTGGATCATTTTTCAACCTTATAGATAGAGATCCGAAGTGGGAAGTTGTTCCCAAAATTCGATCAAAAATTACTTCTGATCCTCCTCCGTTTAAATTTATTGCGAAGATTTCAATGGACTCTGGTAATTTATGAATCTCGTCAAATGAACTATCTCTCAAAGTATAACCAGTCCCCTTAAATAAGGTGTATTGATGAGGGGAAATAGTTTGATCAAAATAAACCCCGTATTGACTGGCTCCCTCTGAAGCTAAGGTTTTGCTCTGGGCCAATCTCAAAGTATTAATGATTTCTTCAGCTGAATTATTTAAATCCGATTCTCTTTGAAAAAAACGATAGGAAGGAATGGCAAAAGCCACCAGAATAACCATTATCCCGATGATAACCAGTATTTCAACTAAGGTAAAACCTCTCATTTTATTTTATCGCTCCAAGCATCGAATACATCGGCTGAATCATAGAGATGGCAAAAAAGCCTACTGCAGCCCCAATTAAGAGCATTAAAAGAGGTTCAACTAAAGCGGATAAATTTTTAGTAGCTGAAGTTACCTCTTCTTCAAAAAAATCAGCTAATTTTGCCAAAATATCCGAAGTCTGACCAGTTTCCTCTCCAACTTCAATCATTTGCAGAACTAATGAGGGATAAAGATTTTGATAAGGTTTTAAAGCTTCAGAAAGCTTCCTTCCTTTTCTAACTTCTTCCATAGCTTTCCCCATGGCCTCTTGAAAGTAAACATTCCCTAAAGCTCCAGAAATAATTTTCAAGGCCTGGACAATAGGAACACCAGAGGTAATTAAGGAACTCAAAGTTCTAACAGTCTGAGCTGAATTAGTTTTTTTTACAATGGGAGAAATAACGGGGAGGCGTAATAAAATTCCATCAAAAATTCTTTTTCCTCTTTTCGTCCTTAAAATCATCCTCAAAAGAAAAAATAAGGGAAAGATTATGAAAGGTAAGAGGAACCATTTCGTAGCTAGAAAATTCCCAAGTCCAATGACAAACTGGGTAGTGACTGGAAGAGGAATTTCTAATTCTGAAAAAGTTTCAGCTAATCTGGGGACAACCATAATCAACATCAAGGCTCCAATACCTACCATAGCAGTGATAATCACTGCAGGATAAATCATCGCCCCCATTATTTTTGATCTCAAATCATGTTCTCTTTCCATCTGGTAGGTTAAATTTTTTAAAACCTCTTCTAAAGTTCCTGCTTCCTCTCCAACCTTAATCATACTGACAAACAGCTCAGGAAATATCTCAGGATATTCCTTGAGGCTTTCAGAAAAACCTTTCCCTTTCATAACTTCTTCTATAACCGCAAGGAGAGCCTTCTTAAATTTTTTATTTTTAGCTTGGGTAGCCAGGATGTTTAAACTTCTCGGAAGGGGAACGCCTGCTGAAATCATTACCTGAAGATTTCTGGTAAACATCATTTTCTCAATTAAAGAAACTCCTCTAAAGGAAGGTAAAGAGATCTCGAATTTTCTTTTTTTAATTTCCTCTTCTCCAACATTAGCTGAAATTAAAACCAGGCCCTGCTGATGTAAAATTCTGGCTAGCTCCGATTTATTTTTAACCTCCAGAGTGCCAGATTTTTCCTCTCCTTTGAAAGATTTGGCAGTATAGAAAAATTTTGGAATATTGCTTAATTATTACATTGCTCCATTGCTACATTGAAATTCAGTTTAACAATGTAACAGTTTAACAATGTAACAGTTTTTTATTCAATAATTACTCTCAGTACCTCCTCAATTGAAGTTATCCCTTGAATTGCCTTCAAAAAACCATCTTCAACCATAGTCCTCATCCCTTCTTTTTTGGCCTGATCTTCAATTTGGTCAGCGCTTACCCGTTTAACAACCAACTCTTTAATTGTCTCAGTTACAGGTAAAGTCTCAAAAATCCCGATTCTGCCACTATAACCATCTGGACATTCTTTAGAAGGTTTTGGTCGACAAAATTCGATATTTTTCCAGCTCGCTTTTGGTCTAATTAATCGCTCAGTTTTAAAAATTTTAAAAATTTTATCTACATCACAATTTTTCTTAAGAATATTTAGCTCTGATTCTTTTAAAGTATATTTTTCTTTTCCTGGACATAATTTTCTGACCAGTCTCTGCGCCAAAATCAAATTTAAAGTAGAGGAAATCAAAAAGGGTTCAGCTCCCATTTCAATTAATCTGGGGATGGTACCGGCTGCCGTATTGGTATGCAGAGTGGACAAAACTAAATGACCAGTTAAAGCAGCATTGATGGCTAAAGAAGCAGTTTCTTTGTCTCTTATCTCTCCAACCATTAAAATATCAGGATCTTGCCTAACCAAAGCCCGTAGACCTGAGGCGAAAGTTAGGCCAATTTTTGGATTAACTTGAGTTTGGTTGATGTTTGGCATTCGATATTCAATTGGATCTTCGACAGTAGAAATATTTATTGCAGGATTATTTAAAATCTCAAGCATTGCATATAAAGTGGTGGTCTTTCCGCAACCGGTAGGGCCAGTGACTAAAACCATGCCCACTGGTTTCCTTAAACTATCCTGGACTTTTTCTAAAGCCTCCCCTCGCAATCCCAACTCTTCCAACGTATAGGCTTTTGCAGTTTCTGCCAATAATCTCATGACAATTTTTTCTCCATTAAAAATTGGCAAAATTGACACTCGAATAGAATATTTATAATCCTCAGTCTCCACTTTAAACCTACCATCTTGGGGAAGTCTATGTTCATCAAGTTTTAAGTTAGAAAGAACTTTTATCCTGGCCACAATTCCTGATTGAACTAATTTTGGCAACAACATTGCCTCTCTTAAGATCCCATCTATTCGATAACGGACCATAATCTCTTTTTCACCAGGTTCAATATGGATATCAGAAGCCCTTTGTAAAATAGCATGTTTTAAAAGAGTATCAACAATTCGAATGACCGGTAATTCTTCAGCTACTTTTTGAAGCTCAGCCTTTTCTTCAACCATCTCTTCTTCCTTGATTGGTTTAATACCTTTAACTTCTTTTTTAATAATTTCTCCAAATTCAGCCTCCAGGGTTTTCTGATACTGATTTAAAACATTTTTAATACTTTTTGGAGTAGTCAATCTCGGCAAAATTTTTAGGTTAGCTGTCTTTTTGATAAACTCAATAGTTCTGAGATCTTCTGGATCTAACATAGCCACTTCTAGATTTTGCCCTTTTTTTCTGAAAGCAACAATATTATGAGAACGAGCAATAGGTTCTGGAATTATCTTTAAAACCTCTGGAGGAATAATTTCTTTTTCCAAATTAACAAAGGGAATGCCTAAAATATAAGCTTCCAGTTTAATTAATTGTCCTTGAGTGATGAAACCTTCAGAAACCAAAACATCGCCAACTTTTTGGCCAGTTTTTTCAGCTCTTTTTTGAGCTTTATCAAACTGTTTCTCAGTAACTAATCTTGCATCTAAGAGAAAAGCTTTAAATTGGTGAGGTTCAACTCTCATGGATCATTTAAACATATGAGCATATAAACATTTTAACATTCAGCTATTTAAAAACCGCATGCTTAAATGTTTAGATGTTTAAAGGCTAAAATGTTTTATTCACCAAGGGCTTTTTTTATTTTTCCCACTATTTCCTCTAAGCTATAATTTTCTTTGACCAAATAGGTAGTTGCTCCTAATTCCATAGCTTTTCCAACATCCTCTACTCCCTCCAGATTGGTTAAGACCATAACGGGAATTTCTTTTGTCTCCGGATCTTCTTTTAATTTTTTCAAGACTTCAAAGCCATGAACTTTCGGCAAGATAAGGTCGAGTAAAATCAAATCAGGCTTCTGTGTTTTGGCTAATCTCAAACCAGTCTCCCCATCTAAGGCAGAGGTCATTTCATACCCTTCCTGTTTTAAGATTTCTCCAAAAGTTTTTTGAAGAGCTGACTCATCTTCGATAAATAAAATACGTTTCATGGTTTCATGGTTTCATGACTAATTGTTAATTTATAACCAGATGGAAATTTTAACCATTGAGCCATTTACCCATTAATATTTTATTTTATTGGTATAGTAAACCAAAAGGTAGTGCCTTTCTTTTCTTCAGATTGAAAACCTATTTTTCCACCTGACTTTTCAATAATAGACTTGGCAATATAGAGACCGAGGCCTGTCCCTTGGGTTTGGTATCTTAATACATTTGAGGAACGGAAAAATTTCTGGAAAATATATTTTTGATCCTCTTTAGGAATACCCACTCCATTATCTTTAACTTTAAAATAGAGAGAATTATCTTTTCTTTTGAGTTTAATTTCAACTTTCCCTTTTTCTTTAATATAGCGGATAGCATTATCTAAAAAATTCTCAATAGTTAATTTCAACTGAGAGGAATCGGCAAATATTTTTGGTAAGTTATCGATCGTCTCAAGGCTTATTTCAACATTAAAAGCTCTCGCAAAAGGGGTAAATTCTGAAATTACATCTTTTATTAAATCAGTTAAAAAAAATTCTGATTTCTTTAAAGGGAGCCTTCCTTGTTCAATTCTGGAAACAATTAAGAGATCTTTAACTAACTCTCCCATTCGAGCACTGTTGTCTTTCAAAATTCTGAAATAATCGAGCTGAGATGCTTCAATTTCCCCTAATCTTCCTGACATTAACAATTCAAGGGCCCATCTCAAATTAGAAAGGGGAGATCTTAACTGGTGGGAAACGATACTAACAAATTCTGATTTTATGCGATTAGCTTCAATTAATTTTTCAAAACTTTGGGTAATGGTAAAGGTAATCATTAAGAGAATTGCTGAAAGAATAAGAACAATTAAGACTACAATTTCGGGCTCGGCAATATATTGAACGCCAATGGCATAGGCAGTTAAGATAGCGGCAATAGTAATTATCCCCATTATTAAAAATAGAAATTGAGGGTATTGCCAGAGAGAAACTCCGTATTTGCGCGATTGAGCAAGAAGATTGAACTGTTCAAGAATTTTTTCGATAGCCACAAATTTATTATAACATGCGAAAAGAAAACAATAAAATAATCCTGAAAAATTTTGACTTAGAGAAAATAAAATGATATAAAAATTAGGCGGGGCGTGGTGTAATGGTAGCACGAATGCTTTGGGAGCATTTAGCCCGAG
>JAHCSE010000020.1 GCA_018609195.1 Patescibacteria group bacterium | reverse complement strand
TTTCCAAAGAAACTATTAAGATATTCTTTCTCTTGAAAAATTTTTAAAAATTTTTCAAGAGAATTTAGTTTTTTCTCAATATATTCTCGAAGAGCTAAATTTAATTTCACATTTTTAGTTTTTATAACAATCTTCATAAAATTTTTTAAAAATTCCAAAAATTTATTTTATTATTTCATTTTCATAGAGATTGTCAAGAAAAAAATTGTGGAAAATCAAAAACCCGCCCTTATGCTCTACGCCAAATTTATTTTCAACTAATTTTGATAATTAATTAAAAACAAAATTTCGCAAAGATTGGAGCGGGTAAAAGAAAAACTTATCTTCTTCTTTTTTTCTTTTTCGCCGTCTTTTTTTGGGCCAATTTCTTTTTAGCTTTTTTCTTTGCCATATCTCAAAAGTAAATTATTATCTTGAAAAGCTGGAGCAAATAGTCGACCCGCTATTTGTAACTTTCTAAAAAAATTTTAGAAAAAATATATTTCGTTACTTCATTATTTCATCTCAATAAATATTGTTAAGTATAAAAAAAACAAAAAATTTTAATTATTCAATTCTTAAAATCCTAAATATTGAATTTCTTCTTCTAGGGTTATTCCAAATTTATTTTTTATTTTTTCTTTTACTAAATGAATCAATTTTATTACATCTTTTGCTCGAGCATTACCTAAATTAACAATATAATTTGGGTGTTTATTTGAGACTTCGGCTTTGCCAACCCTTAGTCTTTTTAATCCAGCTTCTGAGATAAGATAGGCTGTAGGTACAACTGGAAAAGGATCTATTTTTACAACGTGAGAGAAATCGGCTCTTATTTTTTTTGGAATTTTTTTAAGATTACAGTTTTTAAAAATACTCCCAATATTAGGATACTCAAGAGGATGTCTTTCCTTTCGATATCTTATATGATCTTTGGAAATTGCCTGAATATTTTTTTTATTTCCTTTTTTGAGTTTCATGAAGGCTGATAACACAATCCAATTATTTTTACTTAAAATTGAAGATCGATAAGAAAAATTACATTGCGGCCTTCGTAACTTTCTTACATTACCTTTTCCATCTAAAATTTCAACCGCAGAAATCACGTCCTTTATCTCTCCTCCAAAAGCTCCGGCATTACCTATTACTGCTCCTCCTAAGGTACCAGGTAAACCTCCTGCCCATTCTAATCCAGATAATCCTAACTTGGTAGTTTCTCTCACCAACACCGGAAAAGAAATACCAGCTTCTGCATGCAAAATTAAACTTTTTACTTTGTATTTCCTATTTTGAAGCCTAATAACTAATCCCTTGAATCCCTTATCAGATACTAACAAGTTACTTCCTTCACCCAAAATAAAAAACGGTATTCTTAATTTTTTTACAACTTGAACTGTTTTTATTATATCTTCTTTATTTTTAGCGATAAAAAAATACTTTGACGGTCCTCCGATTTTAAAGGTATTATAGTTTTTCAAGGAAATATTTTTTCTAATTCCTGGTAAAATATTTTCGATT
This sequence comes from Patescibacteria group bacterium, assembly GCA_018609195.1. Lineage (GTDB taxonomy): Bacteria > Patescibacteriota > Minisyncoccia > Minisyncoccales > RBG-13-36-15 > JAHCSE01. Next base: position 27,716 of record JAHCSE010000020.1, on the reverse strand, counting down.
TTTTTCATTTTTTATTCTCTAAAAGGGCGGGAGAGTTAACTCCAACTCTAAGTCTTTAGTGAGTGCTATCCTCCCGCCCCAACTTCATTATAGTAAAAATCTATAAAAGCAAAAGACCTCCATTAATGGAGGTCTTTTGCCGACTTCAGAATGGAGGTCGTCTATAAAGGACGAGCTCGCACTCACTAATTGTATATTAGCAGATCTAAGATATTATGTCAAGATTTATCTATAAACTTAAAATTTCATTCATTTTTGCTCTGGTAGTTGTTCCAACAAAACCAGTACCTTTTTCAATTCCCCAAGAAGCCAAAATATCTTCCGCATATTTTTCTTGAAAACGAATAACGGCTACTTCAGTTAAAGAAAGGAAATTCCCAGTCACTAAACCCTCAGGATAAATTTCAGCACCCTGGGCTTTTAAAAATTCCTGAAGACAGCTGACTTCTTGGTTGTTTATTAAACCATGGTATAAATTATTTTCAATGATCTTACAAAGAGGTTTTTCCGATCTTCCAGTTAAAATAGCATTGATTTGAGCTTGAACCTTAGCAATCTCAGTTTTCAATTCTTCAATTCTCACTAAAAGTTGTTTTACCAAATCTATTTCTTCTTGCGTTTCTATAATGGAAGCTGACCAAGAAAAAGAATAAAAAGGTTCAGCTCCCGAGAATCCAGAAGTTTTATTCTGAAGGGAAGGAATAAGAAAAAGCGAAATATTATCCTTTCCAAAATCTTTAACGAGAATTTCTCCTTTTTGGGACTCATCAAGTTTGAGAAAATCAATCGTATAATTTCCAGTGCGATCCTGAATTACATAAGGAACTTGAAAAGAAGTAGTAGGATTACCAATAAATGTAATTTTAAGAGTTCCTTTTCCCCCAATAATTTTATACCAATTACCTGTCCAATCTTTGGTAACATCAGCGATGGTTAAAGTGCTTTTTCCACTAAAGGGCAAAAAATTAATTCGGGAAACAATATGCAAATTTTTTAAGTTTTGATTCAGGTAGCAATACTTCGGTCCAAAATTGCAATCATTAATTAAGACAGCCAATGTCCAATCGATAAAAATTTGCGAGAAATCTATCTCAAAGTCACTCTGTTTTAAGGCGAAGTTTATACTCTCTATCCCTGTTCTTTGAGAATTGAGAGAAGCTATTAAAACTTCCATACCATAATGATCAACTAGGTATTGAACAAAGAGATTTACACTACCATAATCAGATTTTTTATTTTGCCATTCGGTTATCGAATCAGAAGGATTCTCAGAGAAAATCTGAACTCTTCTTTGTAAATTACTTCCTTCATATATATCATCGAACCCAACCAAGGTAGAGGCGTATTCGGCCCGAGCTTCATTTAACCAAACCTCTTCTTCTACACCCTGCTCTCTTTCTTTTTGATTAAAAGTAATTAAATGAATAAATTCGTGAGCCAGAAAACTCTTCACATAAGGACTTCTGATAAATTCTGAATTAAGATACACCATTTCCCTTTCATTAGAATTTGTAACTTGAAGTTTTGGATATTCATCTTTGGAACTAAAATATCCACCAGCTTCCTCAACCATGGGATGGATGAGAATGGTTATCCTGGAATCTCTATCAATTCCCGGCCTCCATTCTGAACCAAAAGTAGAAGTTAAAATGGGATAAATTGTATTTCTGAATTCTTCTCCCAAAGAGCTTACAGCTTGAGAGATTTCATTTTGAGGACTAAAATTCCACCACTTTTCATCAGCATAAAAATAGAGCTCAGGAGTGATCCTTATTAACGTGGCAGTTAACTCTTCCCTCTCTGACAGGTCAAAATCGGGCTCAATAAAAAAATTACGTTTTTCTCCCAAAGCTGCAGCATCAACCCCAATTCCTATGGAGAAAGATAGAATGAAGCTGGCAACAAAAATTAACTTTTTCATAGTTTTACAATTATTTTATCACAGGAGTTTTATTTTGACAAAACCTGAGGAGCCAAAAAGCCCCGTTGGGGCTTTTTGGTTTGAGATATATTCAAAATGTTATAATCAGTTTAAATTTTTGCCTTATTTTTCTCCCACCACTCTTTTCCAAGAGCTAAAACTATCCCCACGAATAATCCTAAGACTCCGGCGATAATTAGATTGAAAATTAAGTTGGGTTTCACTGGTCTTTCAAAAATAGTGGGTTCCTGTACTATCTTAGTAGGTTGAAGATCCTCTATTGGTCTTTGAAGCCTATAAATCTCTAGCTGAAGAATTGCTGTTTCTTGGCCTTTCGAGAGTAAAAAATCAATTTTTTCCTGCAATAACTCAATGTTGTTTTTTAATATATCTCTCTGAGAATCTAGTTTATTGGTGTGACCAGTTAAAATTGATTTATTGATACTTTCTAAGATTTCTTTAGCGTCCTCCGGCTCTTTTGAAACAATTTCAGTTTTTACCAAGTTTGTACCTTTTGGATTGGTAACTTTTATTCCTGGATAATTTCCATAAATACTACCTTTAATTTTTTCTACAACTTGAGAAGGATCCTCTAACAAATGCCTATCAATTATTCCGATTTCGAGAGAAGTTTCAACTTTATAATTCTCCGGTAACAAGAAAGTGAAAACTCCAGTTCCTATGAGCACTGTGAGAAAAATTCCCAAAATCAACCATTTTCTTTTTCTAATTATCCTAATATAATCTGTTATATTAATCTCGTCTGCTTCTATTTGATTTTGTATTTCTTGATTCATATTTTCATTCTAACAAATAATTTATCTTTGGAGAATACCTGACCGGTAAGAAGGAATAAGTTCTTTTAAAATATTTTTTATTTTCTCTTTATCTAAATTATAAGCTGCCTCCTTTAATTGTTCTAAATGAAAATTTAACTTTTTTTCATCAATTTCAGAAAGTCTGGCCATAAAAATTTTTTTGCTTTGGGTAGCTACCGTTCCTTCCTCAGCAGTAAGAATCTCCTCGGAAAATTTCTCTCCCGGCCGAGGTTTCGAGTAAATAATAGGAACGTCTTTATCTGGCTCAAGCCCAGAAAGTCTAATTAACTCTTTTGCTAAATTTAAAATTCTAATTGGATTTCCCATATCTAAAACAAATACTTCCCCTCCTTGACCTATCGAACCTGCTTTAATTACCAATAGCACTGCTTCTGGAGTAGTCATAAAATATCTTTTCATTTTAGGGTGAGTAATTTCAATTGGTCCTCCCTTCTTTATTTGTTCTTTGAAAATAGGAATGACACTTCCCCGACTACCTAAAACATTACCAAAACGAACTGAAATAAACTTTGTGGAATTTCTCTTATTGAAAACCTGACAAATCATCTCCCCTACTCTTTTTGTCGCCCCCATTACAGATTTTGGGTTTACTGCTTTATCACTGGAAATAAAGATAAATTTATCAACTTTATATTTTAAGGCTACTTCCGCTACAATTTTTGTCCCAAAAATATTATTTTTTACTCCCTCCTCGAGGTGTACTTCCATTAAAGGCACATGTTTGTAGGCTGCTGCATGGCAAACTATATGAGGGTGGAAATTATGAAAAACTTGGTCTATTTTCTCCTTATCTCGAATATCAGCAATTAATGGGGAAATTTTAAGCTTCGGAAATTTCTCTTTTAATTCTTCAGAAATATTAAAAATACCAGTTTCGTCTTGATCTAATAGTAAAAGAAAAGAGGGATTAAACTTGGCAATCTGTCTTGAAAGTTCAGAGCCTATCGAACCTGCTGCCCCAGTAATCAAAATAGCTTTGCCTCGGATAAATTTCTCAATTCCTGTCAAATCTTGCAAAATCGGCTCTCTATCTAATAAATCCTCTTCTTGAAATCCTCGAATATCAGAAAGAGTAATTTCCCCATTTATTATTTCGGAAAGAGGAGGGAGGATTTTTATTTTTTTAATAGCTGATTTTCTTCCCATCTCTACTGCCTTTTTAACAACTGAAAATTTAGCTGAAGGCAGGGCCACTATTATTTGCCCAATTCGCAGGCTTTTAACTATTTCTGGAATATCTTTGATTCCAGCTAAAACTTTAATTCCGTGGATTGAACTCCCTTGTTTTAAAATATCATCATCGATAAATCCCACAGGGAGATAGGGGCTCAGACGTGAACTCTGAATACTTCTCAAAATTTGCTCTCCGGCATCCCCAGCTCCAACAATAAGGGTTCTCTCCTTTTCCTCTTTACTTCCTCTTTGAAAGAGCTGAAGATAAATTCTTTTTGCAAAACGAATGCCCCCAGAGAATAAAAGAATTAAAAAATAACTAATAAAAAGAGTGGAGCGAGGAAAGCCAGCAAAGAAAGGAAAATCTTTTGAGATATAAATGGTAACTCCCAAAAATAAAAATCCCAAAGTTGTGGCCTTACCTAAAGATATCAACTCATTGGTGCTTACATAAGACCAGGAAAAAGAATAAAGTCTGAGAAAATAAAAAGTTGGAATCAAAAAAACCAAAGCTAAGATAATTACCGTTTGAATAATGTTTCCGTATTGGCTTGGAATCTGGCCTTCAAACCTCAAAAAGAAGGCAAACCAAATGGCAAAGCTAATTAACAAGATATCTGCCACCATAAAAAATATCATTCTGGTGAAAGGGGTTTTTTGAAAAATTTTTTGAAAGAGAATAGGCATAAATAGAGTTTATCTAAGACGAGCGAGAGCGTATAAAACCTTGTATTCAACATTAGGAGAGTTATAAGGAATAGGAAAGGGTTTGTAGTAATCTGTCATTCCCTCTTTAATCTCTGGGGGGATAGTTACCAATTTGCCAAAAAAGATTCTTTTTAATTTCTCTTTACCTTCCATTGTTTTCGGGATTAAGTGAAGAATAACAGCTGTTCTCCTGATAAGAGATATAATTTCATCTTTGATTGAGTTTGGAGAAATAGGAAAGCCGCCAAAAAACTGAACTTCAAAATTTTTTTTCTCTAATAATTCAGCCAGCTCTTGAGCAGAAAGATACTTGAAACTAAAGGGGCTGGGATTAAAACCTGGAAAATGTTTATTGACTGTAGAAATAAGCAACAATCCTCTTTTTCGAAGAACGCGACGGCATTCCTCAATAAACTTCTCAGGCCTTCCCAAATAATAAATGGTCTCAAAAAAAATAACTACATCGAAAGTTCCCGCCTTAAATGGTAAATGATGACCATCCATTCGGAAGACATCTATCTTTCCTTGATAATAGTCCTGGGCTGCCTTTACAATCTTTGCATCATAATCTCCTCCAACCACCTTTTTTGCCTCTTTTGCTAAATAGCCTAGCCCTATACCCGGACCACAGCCAATTTCTAACACTTCTTTACCTTCAACAAATTGGGAAGCCCAGTGGTAACGGGAATAAAGCATCTGCAAATTTTCCTTCGTTGCTTTATTGCCAGGTATTTCGGTTACTGTTGTGTAATCTGGGTTATTTTTCATACCCCGTAGGAAATTAAATATTTTCCGTTGATATCCTGTTACCTTTGCACATTGATATAATTATATTGATAGTATGTTTATGTTCTAATAGACAAGTGAAAATATTTTAAATTTTCACTTGATTTCCTACGGGGCATAGAATTCTCGAATACAACTTATTACATATTCTATCTGCTCGTTTGTTAACTCAGGGTAGAGAGGAAGGGAAATAATCTCTTTGGCAAGTTGTTCAGTATAGGGGAGATGAAAACCAGAAAGGCCAAGGACTATTTGTTGGTGAAGAGGGATGGGATCTTTAATTAAAGTTTCCACCTCTTTTTCCTTGAGAAATTGAAATAGCGCATCTCTTTTTGGAACTCTTAAAATATAATTTTGATATACATCAAAAAATCTTTTATCCGATCTGGGGGGAAGCTTTATAGCCTCAATACTGATAAGACTGGAAAACCCTTGATAATAGAGATTAGCGATCTCTCTCCTTTTTTGGATCCATTGTGGCAGATATTTCAATTTCACATTGAGAATGGCTGCTTGTAAATTATCTAAACGACTATTAACTCCATAATAGATTATCTCAGTTTTCGTTTTTTGACCATGATCCCTTAAAATGCGAATTGTTTCTGCAATATCCTGATCATTCGTTACCACTAATCCCCCGTCTCCAAAGCCGCCCAGAATTTTTGCTGGGTAAAAGCTGAAATTTCCGGTCAAGCCGAAAGAGCCAGCTTTTTTTCCATTAAATGCAGCACCTAATGCCTGAGCCGCATCTTCTATAACTATGAGGTTGTGGCTCTTTGCTATTTCCATCAATCCTTCCATATTACACATCCTCCCATTTAAATGAACAGGGATGATAGCCTTCGTTTTAGGAGTAATTGCTTTCTCGAACTCTGTAATGTCCATATTAAAATCTTCTCCCACATCAACTAAAATTGGTTTTGCCCCACAATGAACAATAGCTTCAACAGTAGGAAAAGGAGTATGGGCAACCGTAATTACTTCATCATCGTGTTGTCCTATACCAGCGGCTCTAAGAGACAAGTACAAGGCATCAGTACAACTATTAACCCCTACTGCAAACTTTACTCCCAAAAAAGAGGCAATATTATTTTCAAATTTCTCGACATCTGAACGAAGAATTAAATCGCCTTGAGAAAGTACTCCTCTGATGGCTTTGTCTATCTCTTTTTTCAAATTTTGATATTGGAGCTGATAATTTACAAAAGGAACTTTATAATTCATGTTTTTATGGTTATTTTCCAAGCTGCTCTTTTACAGCCAAAGTAATATCTTTTGCTCTGATATAATATGCTTTTTCTAAGGTTCTGCTCATGGGGGCAGGAGTATCGGGCAAGGCAAGCCTTTTTGGAGGATTTTTAAGATAAGGAAAAGCTTTCTCTGAAACTTCAGCTAAAATCTCTCCCCCTATACCTCCTGTTCTCCACCCTCCATCTACAACTAAAATCCTGCCTGTCTTTTTCACCGATTTGATGATCAAATTAATATCTAAAGGTTTAATTGTCCTTGGATCAATGACCTCAGCTTTAATTCCCTCCTTCTCGAGAGTATCTCCTGCTTTTACTGCTTCCCTTGCCATGTAAGAAATTCCAACTATAGTAATATCTCTCCCTTTTTTTCTAATAATCCCCTTTCCTATGGGGAGTGAATAAACTTTCCGAGGAACATATCCTTCCTCCGTATACAGCCATCTATCATCAATATAGATAACGGGATTTTGGTCTTTCAGAGCTGCAACCATTAGGCCCTTTGCATCATAAGGGGTAGAAGGCATCACCACTTTTAATCCAGGAATGTGGGCGAATAAAGCATGTAAGGCTTGCGAATGTTGAGCTGCTTGCTCAAATCCTCTATTGATAATACCCCATATAACAATAGGCACAGAGGATTTTCCTCCAAACATATAATGCCAATTTGCAGCTTCATTAATAATGGAGTCTAAAGCATAAATCATAAAATCTATCCGCGGATGCACAATGACGGGTCGCATTCCAGCTATAGCAGCTCCAATAGCTGCTCCTGTCATTGCATTTTCAGAAACTGGGGTATCGATCACTCTTTCTTCGCTAAACTTTTCAATCAATCCTCGACAGGTACTTCCCACATACCATGGGCTTTTCAATCCCTGGCCCATAATGAGAACAGATTTGTCTTTATCCATCATTTGATGAAAGGCTTCGTTGATGGCTAAGCTGTACTGGAGTTTTCTCTTAGGTGAAGACATATTTGGTAAGATCTTTAGCTTTCGGATAAGGACTTCTCTTGGCAAATAGGTGAGCTTCTCTCACTTCCTTCTCTGCTTCCTCTTGTATCCTCTTAATATCTGACTTTCTCAGAATTTTATTCTTCAGTAAGAAGTTTTCAAACTTTTTGATGGGATCTTTTTTTCTCCATTTTTCTATTTCTTCTTTCGGTCGGATATCGGTGTGAGCCCCTTGGATGTTATCATCTGGCCCCACATGTCCTCTCAATCGATAGGTACGACATTCGAGAAAAAAAGGTCCTTTTCCCTCTCTGCAAAAGCTAACCCCTTTCTTTGCAGCTTTGAAAACCTGTAAGACATTATTCCCATCAAGCTTCAAACTTGGAATCCCAAAAGGACGGGCGATTTCTGAGATATTGTCTTTTGGCCTGATTTCACGAAGAGGAAGATGAGTAGAATAGAAATTGTTTTCGCATACAAAAAGGAGGGGTAGCTTTTTCAGTGCTGCAAAATTTAGGGATTCGTACAAAATTCCCTCACCTGTAGCTCCATCACCAAAAAAACTCACACACACTCTTCTCTCTTTCTTCATTTTCGAAGCTAAAGCAGCTCCTACAGCTAATGCAATAGTTCCCCCGACAAGCGGAACTGATCCCAGGAATCCTTTATCTTTGGAAATTAAGTGCATCGATCCTCCTCGTCCTCGAGAGCACCCTGTCTTTTTGCCATAGATCTCTGCAATCAATTCTCTCATATCTCCACCTTTTGCAAGATAATGGCCATGGGACCTATGTGTGCCAAAGACTAAATCTCTTTTCTTGAGAGCGGCGCATACTCCTGTAGCTATTGCTTCTTGTCCAGTATAGAGGTGGGTGGGACATCTAATTTCTCCTTTAATAATTGGTTCAACAAGACTTTCCTCGCAAAAGCGAATTCTGATCATTGTCTTATACATCTTTATTAAAAGGCTTTTGGGGATGTTTTTTATCATGTGAATATTTTATCTTAAAAATATTTAATCCAACGTTCTCTATTTTTGTTTGTCTTTACGTGACAGGTGTGACAAAGAGTAATTAAGTTGATTGGGTTACAATTTTTTTTATCATAATCAATATGATGAACATCATGTGCAATACTTTCTTGGAGTTTTCCGCATAAACGACAAGTATAATTATCTCGTTTCCTAACTAAATCTCTTAATACCTTCGTCCAATTTACACCGTAAAGTTCGAAAGATTTTCCGCCCTGCCAATTAGGATTATTTTCTCCTTTATTGTTTGGCGGAATTACCCAGGGCTTCTTCATTCCTTGATGGGCTTCACTAATTTTTCTTTGAGTCTCTTCAGTATGATGTTTTCCCTTCCAATTTCTATTGTAATATAGCCTTAATTCTCTAATCTTTCTTCTGTGTTCTTCCGAAAATAACCTTTTCTTTCCCCTCCAGAAATCGCCTATTTTCTTTTTTGTCTCCTCGGAAAGTTTCTTTCCTTTTTGAGCTTCACTATTTTTTCTTCTGTGTTCCTCTGTATGCTTTTTGCCCTTATGAGCTTCACTTATCTTTCTTTTATGCGCTTCTATAAGTTTCTTGCCTTTCATCCCATCGCTTATTTTCCTTTTGTGTTCTTCTGTAAGTTTCTTGCCTTGCCAATACCCTATTTTTCTTTTATCTCCCTTTAATAACATCGATATACTACTATCTAAAAACTGCAATAAAAAAAGTTTTTATTATAATCTTTACGTCTAACCAAAAAGATCTTTTATTCACGTATTCTAAATTTAGTCTAATTTTTTCTGGTTTAATTTTCTCCAAATAAGTCTTATGAGGTTCTCTACTACCCCTCAAAACTTCTCCTTCGTGAGGATTAGCTAATGTTGCAAGGCTTGTCATACCCGGTTTGACGCTTAAAATTATCTTTTTTATTTCTAGATCAAGAGATTCGATCTCTGAAGGAACCTCCGGCCTTGGACCAACGAAACTCATTTCTCCCCTGAGTACATTAACCAATTGCGGCAGTTCATCGAGTTGATATTTTTTAAGAAATTTCCCAATTTTGGTAAGCCGTGGGTCATCAGCTGCAGTCGAAGGACCCCCAAGTTTTTCTGCACTGACTACCATGGTTCTAAATTTATAAATTCGAAAAGATTTCCCAAATCTCCCAATTCGTTCTCCCCTATAAAAAACAGGCCCTTGAGAATCTAATTTTATGAAAAAAGCAATAAGTAAAAATAAGGGTAAAGTGATCACCAACCCAAAAAAAGCAGACATAATATCAAATAAGCGCTTTAACATAAAATATTATTGGGATAATCATTTATTTGGCTGGGAAAGTGTAAATACTATCTGCCAGGCCTGCAACTTTAAAATGGGTAACTTTAAAAGTAAGGAATCCACTTTTTCCAATACGCCTAATATAAAATGAAATACCGGCAAATTACGGAAAGGTACTGCTACTAAAGTAGCTAAGTGAAAAAATTTAGTTTCCACTTTTCCGAAATATTTCTTTGCCAACTCTATTTCCCTCATCGTTAAAATGTGCTTTGCTTCCCACTGGGTCCTTAAATGGGGTGTCATTTTTCTATAAAGCTGGAACAAGGGATTGTAGGCAAGGGGCTCAATACAAATAATTTCTCCTTCTGGTTTCAATACCCTTGCTAACTGAGGGTAGGCTTTTTTGATATCAAGGTGGTGTAAAACTCCTTTACAAATAATGATATCAAAGAAATTCCTCTCAAACTCTAATTTTTCTGCGTCCATCGTTAAAAAAGATGTATTTTTATCTACTCCTTTTCGAATAGCATTTTTTTTGGCATTTCCAATTGAAATGTCGGAAATATCAATTCCTACAGCTTCAGCACCATTTTTTGCCAAAAAAATGGTTATTTCCCCTTCCCCACAGCAATAATCCAAGGCTCTTTTATTTTTGCATCTTTGCTGGAGCCACCTATCAATAAAATCCCGACTTTGCCGAACAATGGAGTAAAACTTCATATTCGAAGTTAGGCGTCCATACTTGAATTCATCTTCTTTCAATGCCTCATCCCTTATTTCATTATGAAACTCAGCTTCTTTTTGTTTCCGTAATTCCATAATATAATTTTTTAAATTTTCATACGTTGAAATTATAACCCATATTTTATTTTTTTGCAATCTTTGAGACTAGTACTTTGCCCAATCCCCACAAAGATCCCAAACCATAACCGAAATGACGGATAGCGAAGGTAGGAGGTAAGATGAACAAATAAATCAATTTTTTTTCACGAATTACCGTCTTAAAAGCAAAATAGAAGCTAGCAAGAAAGTAGAAGGCCACCTCCAATATAAAAAACCACCAGAAAATAGAAAAGAAAAAAGATAAAATCAAAGAACCTAATAAACTCAAAACAAATAAAAGAATGATATAATGTCTAAACGAAAAGGGCATCCTGACAAATTTTAAGGGATAGATAACCCAGATACCATCTAAAAGATTATGCCGAAAAAATTTGCTAAGATTTGAGGCAGGATAATAATTCGCTGATATTTCAGGGACTAAAAGAATCTTGCCCCCGGCTTTTTTCAATCTCAAGTTAAATTCAATATCCTGCGATCTCGTTAAATTCTCATTAAAGAGTCCTATTGTTTTAAAGACTTCTTTTTTATAACAACCACCAAATACAGTATCTACCCACTGAGGCCCTTTCACGCCTCTTCGAAAACCTGTTCGAAAATAAGAATTGCCAGCTCCAAATGGATGAGATAAGACAAGGGTAATGGCTTTGGCGATTAGTGTATTTTCCTTTGGTACTATTTTTATCACCCCGCCGACATTATCAGCATTGTATTTTTTTAAATAACTCATACATTTTGATATATAATCTTTCGCATACGTAGCGTGAGCATCCATTTTCATAATAATTTCACCTTTGGCTTCTCTCACACCGATATTTAAAGCAAAAGGGGTGTATTTTTTACGATTTTCTAAAAGTTTGATATAGATATAATTCCTTGAATATTTTTCGATAATCTCTCTTGATCTGTCCTCACTCATCCCATCAACTACTAAAACTTCAAGCTTTTTCTTGGAAAAGTCTTGAGTAATTATAGAATCTAAACACTTTCCGATAAATTTTTCTTCGTTCCGACAGGGAATAATAATAGAGACAAAGGCAAAATTATTTTCCATAATTTTCTTTGTTTAAATATAAAGTTGACATGGCTAAAGCCGTGAAAAACCAATAAGTTTCTGCTATCTTTACTACTAGAAAAGATGCAGCAGGAATAGCAATGAAAAGCATAGTTAAAGTAGCTATTAAAAGCCCTGCAGAAATCCCAATTAAAAATGGGTCTCTTCCTAATGAAAACCCCCGAAAAGCTCTTTTTATTATAACGAAAATCAAAAAGAGAAAGGCAAAACTCCCAATAATCCCTGTCTCAATAAAATTCCGTACATACTGACTATGGCTTTCTTCGGTAAATAGGATTACCGATTTCCCCAAGCCAATGAAAAGAAATTGTGGAGACTCTGAAGCTTTTAATAATTGAGTTTTCCAAATATCAAGCCGCGAAATTAACTCGCCAGGCTTTGTCTCAGTAAACTCTCCCAAAAAACTCTCAATATTTAATAATCTTGCTGCTTGGGGAACATTTTTAAAGACAGGTATAAAAAAAATACTAATAAAGATTAAAACCAAAATACCTATGAAAAATGGTTTCAAACCTCCTTTCTTTAAAAAGTAAAACAAAAAGGTTAAAATGAAAGCAAAAATAAGTCCCCAAAACGATGCTCGAGAGGCAGAAGCGAAAACTCCAATAGCTGGACTTACCGCTACTACCATTAAAACTCCTTTTTGAAAGTGAGAAATGTTTAAGTTTAAAAAGTAGTAGATTAAAATATTGAGAAAAAAAACAAAAAGTATTAAGAAAAAACCACCGCTTGAAAAAGAGCTAAAGGGCTCTCCTAAAAAACCTGGACCATGGGCTCTTGCCGCAAGCGGTAATCTTGTAATTAACTGATAAACAATCCAACCAATATTGATTAATCCTAAAAATATCCAAATTTTTATTATAAATTTAGCTGAATCTAAAGTTCCAATATGGTAAAAAAGATAAAAATATAAAAAGAAAAATTCAATTTCTTTTAAAAAAAAGAAAAAGCCACGCGAAATTCCGATATTACCGAAAATCCAATTGGTTAATAAGCTCACGAGGCCAATACTTAACCAGACTAAAATCGGAAAAAATAACGGGGGTTTTTTTATCTTATATCTTCCTGCAATTAAAAAATTAGCTATCCAAACCAATCCTAAAATCACTAGCAAGATATCCTCTATTCTTATCTCAATAATCCTTCCTCCTTCAATTGCACCTGCAGAAAAACTGGGAGAAAGAGCAATAGCAGCAGCAATTAAAATGAGGGGAATGAGGGGAAGGTATTCTTTTTTAAGAGACATTATAAAAAATATACCAAATTTTTATTTACTTAGCAACCCATTGACAAGGAACCTTGTAATTATATATCATTAGAATATGGGGTTTAAAAGGGCAAAATATACTGGAATCTCTATTCCTACTCCCCTATTCGAGAAAATCAGAGAAAGGATAAAAGGAACTGGTTTTAAATCCGTCTCAGATTATATTGCCTTTGTCTTACGAGAAATTGCTGATCACGGAAAAAAGAGAAAAGAAGCTTTTACCAAAGAAGATGAAGAAAAAATTAAAAAAAGACTAAGGAGTTTAGGATATTAAATCAAAAAATAGATGAGCATTCTTTTTCCTTTCAGTAATAAAAAATATAAAAAAATCCATATTGCTTCCATTGGGAATTTTGATCATGGGAAATCCTCTATTATTGGACGACTTTTCTGGGATTTAAATAAAATTAGCGATAAAACGAAGAAATATCTTGAGGAACTTAGCCCAGAACGAAAATATGCTTATGTAATGGATCAAATGAGAGAAGAGCAAGGACGAGGTATTACCATTAACGTTGGGCACAAAAAGCTTCTTGTGGATAATCTTTCAATAACTTTTTCTGATGCCCCGGGCCATGAAATCTTTTTGGAAAAAGCCCAAAAAGCAATAGATGAATCAAGGGCAGTCCTACTTGTAATTGCAGCTGATGAGGGAATCACTGAACAGACCAAAGGACACCTGGATTATGCGAGAAGGAGAGGGATATCTGATTTCATTGTAGCTATAAATAAAATGGATTTAGTTAACTATGAAAAAAATCGCTTTACTGATCTCCGCGAAGAACTTATCTCTCTTTTTATAGGTTCCTTCGCCCATTCGCCTATTATTCCCACTTCTGCAATAAAAGGCGATAATATTGTAACAAAGTCTGAAAATATGGATTGGTACCGAGGCTCAACATTTCTTGAAGCAATAAAACAACTTAAAGGAGAAGGTGATGCCATTGAAAAGCTTATTAATGAATCGAAAGAAATAACTATGAAAGGAGTTGAGGAATTCAAAAACCCGGTAATACTCTGGGCAGGAGGAAAAGATTCAACCACTCAGATTTCCCTTGCTCGAGAAATATATGGGAAACTCCCATTCCCAGTAATGTTTATTGATACAACCTGGAAATTTTCTGAGACGTATCAGTTTATCGAAAAATATTCAAAAGAATGGGATCTTGATTTAATTCGAGTAACAAATAGAGAAGCAATAGAGCGAGGAGTCAATCCATGGTCAGTAAGCCATTTTGAATACTGTAATGAACTTAAAACAAAGCCTTTGCTAAAAGCCATAAAAGATTATGGATTTGATGCAGTATTTGTGGCTATTCGCTGGGATGAACACGGAATCCGAGGAAAAGAAACTTATTTTTCAAAACGGGAAAGTCCACCCCATACGAGAATTCATTCGATGCTTAATTGGTCAGAAAGAGAAATCTGGCAGTATCTCAAATCTCGTAACATTCCTTACAACCCCATATATGATAAAGAAGAAAACGGCTTGGTGTATCGAAGCATTGGCTGCTGGCCATTTACAAAACCCGTACCTAAAGATACTCCCGACGAGAGGGAGGGAAGAGAATTGGATAAAGAACGCCTCATGGAGCATTTACGATCATTAGGATATATGTAAGTAAGATTTTACACCTGCTTTCCCCAGGTGATTTTATTCCAAGTCCTTTCATGGAGATAATAAAAAATAGTTTTTAATACATTTGCAACAATAGCCACCCAAATTGAAAGGGTGGCTTCTTTTGTAACAACATAAACAACAATAAAAGTAATAACAAAAGCAATGACTCGCCAAGAAATCGCTTTCACTAAAGACCTTGCGTGAGAATCATAGACCATAAATTTTTTTATTGAGTTTTATCTTTTTCAATAATGAGCCAGGGTACCTTCACTAATTCTTTTGCACTCAATAAACCACAGGGGTGACCATACTCTTTGAAAGGATACAAGATATGGTGGACTTTTTCCCCAGCTAATTCGCCATGGTCACTGGTGATTATTGTTTTGCCAGGTAAAGTATCGACGATTTTTTTTACATAAGGCAGAACTGCTTTCAAATTATTTTTATAGCCTTCCCAAACAGTTTTTTTATCTAACTTTCCAAGTTCAATTAAGTCCCAAGGCTGAATAACTGCTATATCATCCGCAGCATCTGAGGATGCCTCAGCTACCTCTTTCCCCAACATAGTTTCTCTAAAAGAATCTCTGGTAGTTTTTATAGGAAATTGAGGATCTAAAAAAGGACTGTGAGGCTGAACAAAATGAATAATTAATCTCTTTCCTGGATAATCTTGGTGAGCTCTTAAAGTATCTTTCAATACATTCTTTGGTGGCACCGTATTTAATTTATCGTCCCACCCATAATCCCATGTTGGATAAATCTTACAAAATCTGCCGAATAAAAATTTATCTACATAAGGATTTGCTGTAACATAAACAATCTCTTTCAATTTAGAATGATCTGGATACCTATTAAAATTCTCAAAAAGAAAATCTCTCGTGCAAGAACCTTTAGAAATCCTAAACTCCAGTCTGCCTAAAATAGTATTTAATTCCTCAAAGATGTCATATCTACAAGCATCAAGAATTATTAAATTATCCCACTCCTCATCTATAACATAGATTCCCCTATTTTTAGACAGTAAGCTGTTAAATATCATCATCCGGTAGAGGTATTTCCAAAACTTTTTACCTCCCAGCTTTTTTCTTCTTATGAGATGGTATATATTTTTTACTCTATTAAGCATATTATTTTTTATGTAAGCTATTTAAGATGCTTTAGCTATCACGTATAAAATCTTATAATTAAAATTTGGAGACTCACGAGGAAGGGGCACAAATTTGATGTTTTTAATATTAAGTACCTCGATATCTTTCTCTTCAATTTCTGGCATTATTTTTATCTTATCTAGAGTAAACCCATCAAGAAAATCTTTCATTATTCTTCCTCCTGGCATTGCCTCTAATATGTTACTTACAATTCTTAATAGAGTAACTCGAATCCTCTCTCTGACTCCTGAAGCAAATCCTCTTGCTATGGGAAAAGCACCAAAAATTCTGGAATCAAACTGATACTGCTCTAATAGTCTAAATAATTCTGGAACAGAATAATATTTGTGACCAAATTTACTTCCTTTGAAACCGGGAACATTTTTATTAGGGATATCGAAAATAAAGAGTCCATTTTTTTTAAGAAGGCGACGACACTCTCTTAGGAATTTGTTTAAATCGAGGGCATAGACAGTTGCCATTGCTAAAACTACATCAAAGCTCTTATTTTGAAACAGGGATAAGTTATGGGCGTCAAGGCACAGAATTTCTATCTTCTTATTAGAATGGTTATTTTTATAACGTTGTCGAGCATATCTTAGGTTCTCTTCTGATATATCCATTCCCACTATCCTTTGTGCTTTCTTTGCCAAATAACCCAAACCTAATCCAGGACCGCATCCCACCTCCAGCACCTCTTTTCCAGAAATAAAAGGAGAGGCAAAATAATAACGGGCGCAAATCACTTTCAAACGTTCCTTAGATACCTTTTTACCAGGCATTTCTGCCTCATACGCCATATTGTTTTACTTTTAAAATAATTTCTCAAAAATTTTTTCCCCTTTCTCAAGGAATAAATTTACGTGGTCTTTTTCACCTTTACAAAAATTCATAAGCTTATCAACTTTGTCAATTTTTAGATATTTTTTATTTGAGGCATACTCCCTCATAGAGTAGTCCCCCCCGATGATATACATTGAGAAATGATAATCTTCTAAAATTCTCTTAATAAATTCTTCGGGAGAGCTACCCATCTCTCTTATTAAAAGAGGGAAAAATTCCATAAAGATTTTTAGGTTTTTGTTCTTTTTTATGATCCTAGCCATTCCTAAAAAAGCTAACATTTCAGCCCCCTCAATATCCATCTTGATAACATTAATTGATTGATCTTTATCCCCAAAAAAGTCGTCAAGCGTTATCATTTCAACTTCCACAAAATCTTTCTCATTAATAGAAACATCTGGTTTGTATTTTTTAATGCCTTGATATTGATTTATGGTATGGTGGCCTGAGTCATATGGGCATATATATAATCGAGTTTTACCGACTTTATCTGCAACCGCTTTCTGAACAGGAACAACATTTTTATAATCATTTAATTCTATATTTTTAAGTAAATAATTATAATTTCTTGGTTCTGGCTCAAAAGAATAGACTCTTCCTTTCCCCCCTACAATTTTAGCTGCAAGAAGAGTAAAATAACCAATATTGGCACCGAGATCAACTATGATATCTCCTTCCTTGACTACTCTCTCAAATATTGCTGAAGTGGATGCTTCCCATCCCTCACCAAAGGCAAGAGCATAAGATTGGAAAGTTTTCCTCATAAGGGGATCTTTATCCCAAATATTAACATACATCTTACTACCACGAATTTCAATGATGTTTTTATGAGGCCAAATGACCCCAAATAAAAAATTGTAGACTGTATAGATACCCGGGATTTTTTTTATTGTGTCTATTTTGATAAGGTAATTGTAAATTTTTTTAAAGACTACGAATAAAATTGCTTTTAATTCTCCCATCATAAGTTTTTTCTATTAACTCTTTATAAACATTTTCCATTTTATCCATCTCCTTATAATAATCATTTCTTTCTTTAATTATTTTTCTATTAAGAATCCCAAATTGCCTTCGTATGTCTTTGTGTTTGAGCAAATAAATAACTCTCTCTGCTAATGTTTTTGGATCTTTGAGAGGAATTATAAATCCTCCATCTCCATCTGTAATCCATTTTCTATTCTCTCCAGAATCAGTAATTACCACCGGTAATCCGCAGGCCATAGCTTCAGCAGTGCTGGCTGCCAGTCCAGCATCTGATAATGAGGTAGAAACATAAATATCTGCTGAGGTGAGATATAAAGGAAGTTCATCATTTGAAACCCAGCCCAAAAACGTAATATTATCTAAAACTCGTAAGGATTTAGCTAATCTTTTTAATTTTCTCTCTTGAGATCCTCTTCCCATAATCAGAAATCTTGCTTTTGGAATCTCTTTTGCGACATAAGGGATAGAGCGAATTAAGGATTCAATGTCATATATCGGCTCAAGATTTCTCAGGCTTATTATTGTGGTGGAGTTTACTATCTTTAATTCATTTCTCAGTTTTTCACTTTTCTTTTCTGGGGAAAATTTTTGAGTATCGACACCAAAATAAATAATCTTAATTTTCGAATCAGGCACTCCTAATTTCATAATTTCTATTCTCATATGTTCTGCGTCGCAGGTTATCAGATCAGCTTTGTTGAAAGCAAATTTCACCAAAGGTCTTTTTATTTTAGACTTTGCTGCAATTAATACATCAGACCCCCAAGCAGTTAATATAAAAGGATGAAATCCACTGAAAGCTCCTACCACTCCGTTTACTCCAGCGTAATGGGCATGAAGAATATCAGGGTTTATCTTCTTTATTAATCTTTTAACTCGAATTGCACTGAATAACAGATTTAATGGAGAAAGTCTTCCTGGTACCAATTCTTTGATAAAGCACAATTTTATATTTTTAATATCAGCGTCAATTGGTGCCACCAAGGATATCCAATACACTTCATAGCTATTATCAGCAAAGTACTTAATCCACCTATTTGAATGAACAGAATTTGCTCCGGCTAAAAAACATAATTTCATTTTCGTTTAAAATTTATGATTTTAGATAAAAAATTCTTATAGAATTGAAAATCTGACCTTTGAAGGAAAATTATGTCTCTTATTTTATTGCCAGAAATTTTGTTATAAATCATTAATATTAAAAGAAAGGCAATGGTATAAGAGATTGCGGTTGCAAAGGCAGCTCCAGAAATCCCCCACTTTTGAATTAAAAGAATGCTCAATATTATGTTCAAAGTAGCTGAGATTCCAGCTATCCAGGTATTTACCATTGGTTTTCCCCGAGCATACAAATCATTGGTTAAAATTCTCCAGCCACTTATAGATACAGCTCCTATGAGTAAAATCCGGAGGGGTAAAATTGATTCTAAAAAATTCGTAGAATAAAAAAAAGTTATTATCCAATGACTGAGAACAAAAAGTAAAATAGCTACTAACAATGTTATAAATAATACATTGCGGCAAACGAGAGGAGTAAACTCTTTTAGTGCTTTACTATTTTTCTCTGATGCTAACTTTGGAAAAAGTGGTATTGCAGTAGATTGAAAAATAAGCCAGGTTCCTTCAGCCAATTCTACTGCGACAGAGTAAAAACCGGCTGCAATGGGGTTAATAAAAATATTAACTAAAAAAATATTGAACCGGTATTGGAGAAAAGAAAATATACTGCCTAAATGAGATTTAAGACCATAAGAGAAGGCATTTTTAAAATATTGAATATTAAATTTCAAAGTTATACCCCTTACTTCTTTTTTGGCAAAGAAAAATAAGATAGTTCCAGTGAAAAGGTAGGCAAAAATTTGAGCAAAAATAGCTGCCCTAATTCCTAGATGAAACCCGAGAAGAAGAATCCCAACTAAAATTAAAAGAAAAAATGCTTGGAGGAAACGAATAATATTATATTCTTTTATCTTTTGTAACCCAAGAAGAACATGAGAAATAAAATTAAAAAAAATGACGAGAGGAATTAAAGATAAACCTAAAAACAAATGTCCTCTTTCTACTCCCGGAAATAATTTATGACTAAAGAAAAAAACAATTGCCAGACCAATTAAAATTGTGAAAATACTAATAAAAAAAGTAAAAATAATATTATGACCAAAAATCCCTTCTCGTGAAAATTTCCTTTTCCCAATATAAAAAATTGAGGCTTCCGTAATTCCAAAATTAGCAAACATTACGAGAATCAATGAGAACAATATAACCAGAGAATAAATACCTTTCCCTTCCGGCCCTAACGTTCTCGCAATTATTATCGAGACTCCTATCAAGAAGATAAGGATTAAAACTCGAGTAATAAAAGTAATTAATGTATTTTTAGTAAATGTACCTAACATTAATTATTTCTTTTTATTTTTTTGGTTTATATTTTGAGCGATAGCGAGAAATATCCCCAGGGGCATATTTTAAAATTAAATCAAGAGCTTTGCTATTATAATATTTTTTGAGAATTTCAGTGTTTTCGATAAGGCAGTGTCCGCCGATACCGCCTTTTGGCGGGTAAAGAACCGGTCGCACAACATTTTTCTTGCCCAATTTTGTATAGCCCTCGTTGTAGGTCTTATTAAAATCAGTTATAGCCTTTTCAAAATCTATTCCGGCCTTGTCGCAAATTTTTTTCATTTCTCCATGCCAGGCGATACAAAGCCCATAATAAGTAGAATCAAGAAGTTTTCCGATTTCGGTAGTCACCGATGGTTGAAAAACTTTTGTTTTTATACCTAAACTTTCTAAATGTTTTTGAGCTAATTTTTCAGCTTTTTTATTATCAGTGCCTATATATTTTATAAAAGTCTTAATTCCTTGATAAAGATGTGGGTGTATTCCTCTTACTGGACTGTGAACAATCATTCTACCTATTTCCTTCGGCAAGCTCATGATAAGTTTTTTTGTAGTACCCGGAGCAACAGTGGAATGAATTATAGTTAATTTTGGTCTTATTTTTTTTATCTCTTTTTTAACTATTTTTATGAAATTCTGACTCCAAGGAATGCAAATGTGTAAAATATCTACACCCCTCAAGCCATCATCTCTATTAAGATCTTTTATTCTTGCTTGCCCACCGAAGCGTTTGCGAAGGCGGGGGCTCTTATAAAACTGAGCTATAGCTTGACCTACCTCTCCATAGCCCAAGATTCCAATTTTTGTTTTTGATCCTTTTTTCATGATTTAAAATTCTAAAATAATTTTATTTCCACTTTTTGAATGCTTCTTCATATCTTTTCCAAGTTCATTTCTGTATTTTTTTATGTTAAAATTATATCATAAAATCATATGGAAAACAAGAGAGAAGTTTCATCGCAAAATAAATTTTATTTGGTTTATTTAATTGGCTTTCTTTTGATTGTAGCTCTGCCGGTACTTGGATTCCCTCCCTGGTTTTTTCCGCCTTCGTGGGGGAAAGCGATTTTTTTTAGAATAATTTTGTCGATAATGACCTTTTTCGTTTTATGGCAGTTATTAGCAAAAAAATATAGTTTCAGTATGATTCAGCGTATAATTCAGCGTGGTTCAGCGGTAAGGATGGTTGTTTTGCTCTTAATCGCTCTCTTTTCAGTTTTCTTCCTAGCTACTCTCTTTTCTTTAGATCTTCAGTTTAGTCTCTGGGGCTCTCCTTATCGAGGTGGTGGGTTTTTAAATTTTGCCTTTTACATAATTTTTGCTATTTTGGCTTTTTTCATTTTGCGCCCAAAGGATTGGGAAAAAGTTTGGATTGTAGCTTTTATTGCGGGTATCTTAGTTTCTCTAATTGCTATTTTCCAAAAATTTGAGATATTGACTGAGGTTTTAATTCCTCGAGCTGATCAACCCTCTTCTACCATAGGAGGACCGATATTTTTAGCGCTTTATATTCTACTCTTAAGCTTTTTGGCTCTCTCTTTTGGAATTAAGGAAAAAGGTAAAAAAAAGTTCTTTTATTTTTCTTCTTTTTTCATTTTTATTTTCACTATTTTCATTGCTGTTAGTCGAGCTTCCTATTTGGGGTTAGCTGCTGGATTTTTATATTTTTTATTTCTTTACCCAGCCGTTTCTAAAAAATTAACTTGGCTGAAAATCTTTTTTGGGATTCTTTTAGTTTTAGGAATTTTTGGAATTTATTGGCTCAACACCCAGCCTCAATTTCCTCAATTTATCCAGGAAAATAAAATTTTAGAATACACTGCCAAAAGAGTTTTAATTGGCGAGAAGTTTTTTGGACTCGAAAGTCGATTTTCTAGCTGGAAGGTTTCTCTTAATGCATTAAAAGAAAGACCCATATTAGGTTATGGTCCAGAAAATTTCTCTATTGGCTTTGATAAATATTACGATCCTTCTCTCCCTGGAATAACTTTTCAACCAGGCGGACCTAGTACTGGCTGGTGGGATAGAGCCCATAATTTTATATTTGATATCAGTTTAACAGCTGGCATCCCAGCTTTAATCATCTATCTTTCACTTTTTGCTGTTTTATTCTGGCAACTGCAAAAATTAAAGCACACAAAACTACGCGAAAATGAACACGAAAACACACAAAAAACAATAATAGCTCATGGAATACAGGCTACTTTTTTGGCTTATCTGGTTGCTAACTTTTTCAGCTTTGATGTTTTTTCGACCTATTTAGTTTTATTTTTGCTTGTTGGCTATTCTCTACACCTGATTTCATCAGCAGTACCTGATGAATTAACGCCGATAGCTACGCCGGAAAAAGCTGAAAAATTCAGCGTGGTTCAACGTATAGGACTTCGGCTGAGCTCAGTCGAACGCCTTCCACGTGTTTCAGCGGTAAAAACCTTATTCATTATATTACTCTTTGGATCTTTCGTTGGGTTTATTTATTTTTACAATTTCAAGCCTCTTCAAATTAATCAAGAAATCAATTGGGCCAATTTTTACTCAGGAAAAGGGGATTGCAAAAGGGCTTTGGAAAAAATGGAAAGTATTTTACCTTCTAAAAGCTCCATTGACCATTATGTGAGATTATCTTATGCAGATGTTATCAAAGACTGTATTAACCAAAAACCGGAAAGGAAAACTGAGTTAGCTCAAAAAGCAACCGAAATTTTAAAAGAAAATGCAGAAATGAGGCCCTATTATACTAGGAACTGGTTACTTCTCGGAACTTATACGATAATTAAAAACGGTCAAGAAGAGTTAGAGGAAGCCGCCTATTACTTTGAAAAGGCAAATCAGTTGAGCCCTAAGCGCCAAGAGATATCTAAGGCCTGGTGGAGGACTTTGATAAGCACAGATTTAAAAAGGGGGAGATACCAAGAGGCAAAGGAAAAAGCTCAAAAATGTATTGAGATAAATCCAGAATTCAAAGATTGCTGGTGGTTAAAGGGAATATCTCATATTTATTTGGGGGAGATCAAAGCAGCTGAAGAAAATATAAAAACAGCTTCTGAAAAGGGATATCCCATAGACTCAAAAGATTCTCTTTTACAATTGGCTAAAGCCTATGGAAATTTAGCGAAAACTACAGAAGAACCCGAACATTATCAGACCTTAGTTGATATTTATCAAAAACTAATAGACATTGATCACCAAAACTTCCAACACCATGCTTCTTTAGCCTTTGTTTATAAAACGTTAGGTCAATATGAAAAAGCCAGAGAGGAAGCATTTATTGTGCTTGAGCTTTCACCAGAATCTAAAGAGAATGTGGAGGAATTTTTGAAGACTCTTCCTTGATATATTGTATATCAATTTCTATCAAGCCAAAAAGCCACCCCAGAGGGTGACTTTTTGGTTATCCGGCTCAATCTCCACAAGGAGAAGAGATGCCGGTCCGATTCAGAATTAAGTGCTAAAGCTGACGTTACGTTACCGTAAGAACACCACCGAAGATGTCGCCACGGAAGATTATATCAGCTTCATTGAAGCTTCCAGTTCCATCAATACCCCAATCGACATTGGTAGCAGAAGCATCATCTAACCACAACTGAATACTATCTTTACTAGAAGTACTACTCGTCATTTCAGCGGTGTCAACCTGGATCTCGACAGATCTCTTCTGGCCCGCAGGAACAGTTAAGCTGTTGTTGGTAAAGTCAAAGGTAACCGAGGTTGCACTTTCAATAGCAGCTGAAGCTGTGTCAAGGGTAACACCAGTAGATTTATCGATCAAGGTAAAGGTATCAGCTGCTCCATCACTGGTCTGAATCGTGGCTGAAATATTAACTGTTAAGGTATTCCCATCAGCATTTTCAAAGGTAATGTCTTCAGCTGCATCAGCAGTGATGTCGAAGATTGCCACCACAGAATTCGCAGCAGGAACGAAGTTACCTGCAGGTGAAAGAGAGTTTACAGCAAAGAAAGGTCTTGACTCAAAGACCTTATGGGTCTTGGCATCTTGATTGGTAACAGTTGAATCTACGGCAGAACCTGAAGCTAAACCAGTGGTATCAACATCACCAGATGCTGCAATAGCCACTCGAACAGTATCACCATTAGTTATTTCCGTAGCAGCTTTGAGATCACCTTTTACCGTAATTTTCACATTACCATTAGCTAGAATGGTTACGGTACCATCGGCAAAGTCTACCCTGGGAGATGTCCCTGTTTCAGCAGTCTGAATTAGAGTATCTCCGTGGTAGAAGTAATAAGTACCTACATCATTACCACCAGTGACGGTGAGAGTAATGTTATCCAAATCCAAGTCTTCCACATTATCAGCTGCTAATCTGAACACTGCCAAAGTCTGCTGAAGAGTTCCTGCAATCAGCAAGCTTGCCTCTGGTGAAGAAGAATCAACGGTGAGAGTCAAGGTACCACCAGCTACTACGGTCATTGTCTGACCAGCGCCTGATGGAGTAAGAGTGATAGTTTGTCCGGTATCAGCACCAGTAGCGGTAACATCGCCTGAATCAGTATCTAAGCTGATGGTGTGGGTGTCATTAGTTGAGGCACCAGAAGCTAAATCAGCTATAAAGGCAATCCTAACAAAGGTACCCTTAGGAACAGTTACAGTCTGAGTCAAGCTGAAGGTGTGAGTTTCGTCAGTAGCACCAGTGTCATCAGGTTGCTCAATTTTACTCACTTTAGTCTCGTAGATATCACCTCGAGCACTGTTAGCAGTAGTTAAGTCAGCCCAAATTTCAGCATTATCAATTTCTGAAGCATCATGACCTGCAGCCCCCAAGGTGTCTTCAATAACTAAAGCAGTAACCTGAATATCTTCACCTGAAGTGCCAGCACCTAGAGAAGCTGTCATCCAGATAAAGTCTTGGGTACCAGCTGCCACATTTCTTGCAACTGGAGAAGTTAAGGTGGTAGCTGTCAAGGAACCTGCAGCCATAGTCTGAGTATTACCAGCTACAGCGGCAGCTGTTGGAGATGCTGTTATTGAGTCGTTCGTAGTCATTCCCTTGGCAGTAATATCACTATCTGCATCAGCAATCGCTACTTGTAAAGCGTCACCAGTTGAAGTATCGGTTGCAAACTTTACCTTTACTGTGTATTGGTGAACACCAACCGGAACAATAAAGGTATCAGTGAATGTAACCGTACCTTCATAGGTAACAGAGTTAGCAGTTAAGTTAGCGGCATCAAGATCCTTAGGTCCAGCAACTATGGTACCAGTTTCATCAAATACTTTTATATTCGTAATCTGGCCTTCATCCGTGCCATCAACAAATCCAGCGGTTAGATCAAAGGCGATCTTGAGAGAACTAATCCTAACTTCTTCACCCCGGACATCGAAGTCAAAAGTGGTCAATGCCTGGTCATCAGCTGGAGCAATGTTACCAGTAGCTGGAGTTGCAGCGGACTTAGAAACAGTTAAGGCTCCTGACTGAATGGATTGGTCGTTTGCTCCCTTTCCATTATAAGTCGTAGGACTTCTCTTTGGAGTGAGGAAGAAGCCGAAGGTGTTACCCTTAACAGCTATTAAAACATCACTGCCATCGACCAAGTCAGCATTAACTTTAAGACCCGCTCCTCCAATTACATCCAACATTATCTTGAACCGGTGGACACCTCCTTTGTCAACTACCTTTCCAAGATTGGACCAACTGGCTTTTCCGTCAAAACTCCAATTGGTTACGGTGCCCAAACTCGTGTTGTCAGTAACGCTGAAGAGTTCAATGTTGGTAGTGTCATCTAACCCTGCTGATCCAGTTTCCAGGGCTGTAATTTGCTCAATGGTGATAGCTTCAGTGGAACCTGCAGTAACCTTAAATTGAAGCACTACTACATCAGTATCTCCAACATCAGGTTGAGAATCAACAGTGGCTCCATCTTCAGCTAAGGTAGCTGAACCGATATCTATTTGCACTACCGTCATTAGGTTCCCAGTAATTGGGAAGGCACCATCCACTACTGAAGCATCAGAAACGATATCAGCAGCTGAAGCAATACCAAAAGCAGCTGTTTTCCCACCAGTGGTATCATCAACGATTCCAGCTCTGATGTAGTAACTGTCACTCATCCCAGCTTTCACAACTAAAGCTGGAGCGAAGGTAATCAATGCCTTACTGTTGACATTTAAGCTTCCAATGCTCCCAACAAAAACTCCGGTTGCAGCATTAACAATTTTGATATTTTCTAAGTCAGAATTACTGGTTAAACCAGTTCTGGTTACAGACAATTTTGAGATAGAAACATCTCCTTCAACGCCTGCTGTCAAAGTGAACTTGGTAAAGTTGGCATTAGCATCATCAGCGATACTACCTGCAGCTGGAGTGTCAGAATCCAAGCTTACAGTTAAGCCAGCAGCTGTAGGCGTAGGTGGAGGTGTTACTGGAGGAGCACCTGCTAAGAGTTCATTTAACTTAGCTCTCGAAGTGCTTCCTACAAAACCGGTTCCTGAGGTCAAGCCCCAAAAGGCCAAAACCTCACTAGCGTATTTTTCCTGGAACTTAATAACTCCTGCATTGGTTATAGGGCCAAAGAAGGTAGTTTCGCTACCAGGAGAACCAGGACCTGAGTCTGCTAATTTGGTAGCAGAGTCTGAGTTCAAGACTATCTGCAAGTACATAACATCAGGGTCGACTCTCGTTCCTTGTTTGAGATTTTGATCAAACGTGAAACCAGCCGGAACACCTGTAATACCCATAGGCTCACCTTTTAGTTCAGCCAATTGAGATTGCAATGTGGTTAATGATGCCAATAAGTCAGCAATTTGAGCTTCCAGTTCCTCAACTGTTATACCTTGAGCAACGCCTGGGCCTACGAGGAAAACGGAAACGGTCAAAACCGTAGCAATCGTTATAATCTTTTTTACTATATTAGGCATATTTTTTTAGTTTTTTAGGTTTTTAATTTTTTATTTATTTTTGGTCGTTATCGACCAACCTTGACCTTTTGGATATAAACAATTGTTTGCGCTTAGATCTCCGCCTTCGTCCCACAAGTGCGGGACTTCGGCGGACAAGCAAACATCCAAAAAGCTAAGGTGTAACAACCTATCCGTGTTTAAACTTATTACAATTTTTTAATTTTACCATATCTATTGGTTTGTCAATTGTGGAAAACTAAATGTTTAACGTCAGGTGTTAAATATTATTAAGGCTGGGTTAAAAGCAAAATTTTTACTAAGGCTCCAGTGAAATTTTCCGCATCAAAATCTTCTTTAATTTCTCCTAAAAGCTCTTCTTGTTTCTCAGTTAAAGAACTTTCTTCCAAGATCTCAATCTCTCTTTGCACAAATTCTTTTAAAGAATTGTTAAATTCTTCACTTTCTCCAATGACTATTCCCAAAGCTTCAACCTTTCCTCTATTTTCCTCCAGTTTCTTGGTCAGATCCACTATTTCTTTTGTTAATTTTTGAGGTTCCTTTAATTTTTTAGCTGCCTGAGATAAGCTTTCCTTGAACTCATTGATGGCTGGGGCCAATTTCTGAGCCTGATTTTTCTCTGCAATCTGGGTTAATTCATCCAACCTCTTATTCGCCAACTCTAACTGCGCTTTTGGCTTCTCTTTTTCAGAAACAAAAATCGCCTGGCTTTTCTCTGAAATCCTTTTTACAGGATAGAGAAAGTCACCAGGTAAAGAATTT
>JAHCSE010000019.1 GCA_018609195.1 Patescibacteria group bacterium | reverse complement strand
TGATATTAAAGAAAAAATAAAAGCGCTACATCGAAAAGTCGAGGAGCTAGAAAGACTGATAGGGTTATAAGTTGATATAATAATGAACAAAAAAATAAAATAAGAAATAGATAGAAGAATCATGATAATTGAGAAAATTCTGAAAAAATTGACGCCAGAGAGGGTGAAAAAAGAGGTTGAGGCGATACAGAAAGTAAAGCTTCCGCCAAAGCTTCAGGAATATGAATAAAAAGAAATTTTTAAAAATCCTAAAAGAATATGTACCGGGGAAATCGATTACAGAGGTAGCTAAAGAGTTTGGTTTGAACCCACAACAGAGGGCTAAACTGAGATTGCACGAGAATCTTTATTGGCCAAGTCCGTATGGGCCTAGTCCGAAAGTAAAAAAAGCAATTGTTAAAAATTTAGATAAAATCAATGTTTATTCATCAGATTTAACCGAACTTAGTAAAAAGATCTCAAAATATATAAAACGTCCAACTAAGAATATTGTAGTTGATGCCGGGATTGATGGAGTTTTAGACACCTTAACAAAAATCTTGCTTGATAAAAATGATGAAGTAATTATTCCAGTCCCTACTTATGAGATGTTTGAATTTATCACCAGAGTCAATGGAGGAATTCCAAGATTAATGCAAAGAGATGAAAACTTTGATATAGCACTAAATAAATTGAAGGCTTTCATAAACAAGAGAACGAAAATAATTTTTTTGTGTTCCCCTAATTATCCTATAGGAAATACAGTGAAGAGAGAGCAATTAGAAAAAATTTTAAAATTGACCAAAGCTTTCATCGTAATAGATGAAGCTTTCGGTGAGTTTGCTGAAAATTCAGCAATTAATCTTACGAAAAAGTTCCAGAATTTAATTGTTCTTCGCACTTTTTCTAAAGTCTTTGGTTTAGCAGCCCTCAGGATTGGTTATGGAATAGTCCCGGAGAAAATTGCTAAAGATTTTAACAAAACGAAACTTCCTTTTTCGGTCAATAGTCTTTCAGTGAAGGCAGCGATTGCTGCTCTCGGAGATCAGGAGTATATTAAAAAGGTTGTTAAAACAATAAAGGAAGGAAGGGAATATTTACTTAAAGCTATTAAGTTGAAAACATATCCTTCAGAAGCTAATTTTGTGTTAGTGGATGTTTCGCCTTTAAAAGCGGGAGATGTCATTTTTCAATTATTGAAGCAAGGAGTATTGGTGAGAGATTGTGATTCGTTTGAAAGATTGAGAAAGAATTTTATTCGGGTTAAAGTTGGAAAGCCAAGCCAGAATAGAAAAATCGTTAAAGTGATTAATAATATTTATGAGAGTTTTTCTTAGAACAAATACTCAAGGGAAATATGATATAAGAATAAAAGCAAAGAAAGATCCCCATAAAAATGTCTGGATGTTATCTCATATGATTGCTCAATTAGCGAGATTCGGAATGCTGGACCTAAAAATAGAAGGAGAAGAGAAAACCCCAGTTTTGCTTGCAAAATCTATAGGGGAAGAAATTGGGAGAGCAATGAAAGATAAATTAAATAGGAAAAAGGGGCATAGTTTGTTTCTCTGGCCCCATGAACAGAGTTTAGCAATTGTTCTCGTTGACCTATCTCGTATCAAAAAACCTTATTCTATCACGAGAGTTGAAGGTTGTAGTACAGAGGAGAGAAAAATGACAGAGAATTTCTGCCAGGGGCTGGCGAAAGAGGCACAGACTGGGATTCTTTTTTACATTATTGACACTGATAGGTTTTCTCGAATGAGACCAGGTATGATGTATAATACCCATCACCAACTAGAAAGTTCTTTTAAAGCATTAGGTAGAACGTTGAGAGAACTGACAGAGAAAAGGAGAGTAAAAATCAAACCACCTCAAACAATCGAGAAATTCAAAAGGACTACATTAGAAACCGACATTGAGATCAAATTAAGAATAAACGGTACCGGAAAGTCAAAAATAGATTTAAGAGCAAAGCGGGATCCAGATAAAAATATAAAGTTTTTAAAAATATATCTTCAAGAATTTACAAAAGCAGGTAATTTTGATCTCTTTATAAAAGGTTATGGCGATGATGAACACCATCTCTATGAAGATCTTATGATTTCTCTTGGTAATCTTTTTAATAAAATCTTAGGGGAGAGAAAAGGAATTATGAGAACATCTTGGTCTATTCATCCCTTGAAAGGAGGTATGATTATTCTAGCCCTTGATCTCGGTAGGGGATATTGTCAAATTGAAACTGATATAAAAAATCTTTCATTACAAAGTATGGTTCATCACTGTTTTGAAAGTCTTAGTCGATTTACCAAAATAGATATGGTAGCATTCGGAGTTAAAAACAACCACCCATTTATTACCTATCTTGAGCCAGTATTAGTAAAAGCTTTGAATGGACCTCAAATCTTAAAAAGAAAAGAGAAAGAGTTAAACTTTAATGACCGGGAGCTCTCAAGAGTTCTATTCAGGGCTTTAGGTAAGACATTGAAAGAGGCAATGAGCCGAGATCCTCTCAGGCAGAATGAAATACCAAGCACAAAAGGATTACTCTAAAAATAAATGAACTATTATGATCCTAAAAAAGAAATCTTTAAAAGGACTAAAAGAATATGTTCCCGCACAACCTGTTGAGGAAATAATAAAAGAATTTAGAATAAAGGCAAAAGATATAATAAAACTTGGATCAAATGAGAGTGTTTACGGCCCCAGCCTAAAAGTTAAAAAAGCAATAATTGACAATCTAGATCAAATTAATGTTTATCCGGTAATTCCAGCTGAGCTGCTGCGAGCCATTTCAAGCTATGTTAAAGTTCCAACTAAGAATATTGTAGTTGATGCCGGAATAGAAGGAATGCTAGATACTTTGGGCAAAGTATTTATTGATAAGAATGATGAATGTATTATTCCTATCCCTACTTTTGAAATATATGAATTCACTACTAGGATATACGGAGGGATCCCAAGATTTATTCGAAGGGATGAAAACTTCGATATACCGATAAATAAATTATTGGCTTTACTAAATAAAAAAACGAAATTAATTTTCCTTTGTAACCCTAACAATCCCACTGGTAATGTGATGCCAAGAGAAGAGATTGAAAGCATTTTAAAATCAACCAATGCTTTCGTTATTATCGATGAGGCTTATATTGAATTTGGTGGGAATGCCATCGTTCCACTTTTCAAAAAGTATCAAAATTTAATAATTCTTCGGACTCTTTTTAAAGCTTTCGGTTTAGCTGCTCATCGAGTTGATTATGGGATTATGCCAGAAAATCTTGTCAAAGATTTTAATAAAGCTCGTCTCCCTTTCTCGATAAATAGCCTTGGAGTGAAGGCAGCTATGGCCGCACTTAAAGATCAAACGTATCTTAAAAAGGTAGTAAGCAAAATAAAAGAGGGGAGAGAATACCTACAAAAAAATATTAAATTTAAGACCTATCCCAGCCAAACCAATTTTATCTTGGTTAATGTATCGCCTTTTAGTTCAAAGAAAGTTACATCTTATCTAGTAAAACACGGAATTATTGTTAGAGATTGTGCTTTTTTTCGAGGAATGGGGAAAAATTTTGTGCGAATTACCGTAGGGAAACCTGAACAGAATAGAAAAGTAGTTAAGAGAATCAATAAACTCTATGCCAAAACGTATCATTCCCTGCTTAGATATTAAAAATGGTAAAGTAGCGAAAGGGGTCAAATTCTCAAACTTCAGATCTATTGGAGATCCGATAAAACTAGCTCAAAAGTATTCAAAAGAAAAAGCAGATAAGCTAGCCATACTCGATGTTTCTGCTTCTTCGATAAAAAAACCATTTTTAAATTTAGTTAAAAGAATAAGCGAAACAGTTAAAATTCCTCTAATTGCAGGAGGGGAGATTAGAAATCTCTCTGATATCAAGAAATTATTAAAGGCCGGGGCAAGCAAAGTCTGTTTATATACAAGTTTTATTAAAAGTCCAGAGTTTTTGCTAGAATTAATAGATAAAATACCGGAGAAAAACAAAACTAAAAAAATTATCGTAGGTCTCGATGTTAAAAAAAGAGGAAGTGGCTGGAAAATAGTTGGAGAAGGTTTCAAAGAAACAGATGTAGATGCTATTGAATGGGCAAAAGAGATTCCAAAGAGAGGGATAAAGGAAATCTTACTCACCTCGATGGATCGAGATGGAACTAAAGAAGGATACGATATTGAACTTCTAAGGAAATTAAAAGAAAATGTTTCCCTGTCCATAATTATTGCAGGAGGGGCTGGGAGAAAGGAAGATTTTCTTAAAGCATTTACCGTGGGAAAAGCGAATGGCGCTTTAGCCGCTAGCATTTTTCATTCGGGAAGAATATCAATATCAAAGTTAAAAAGATATCTTAAGAAAAATAGCATTAATATAAATCTATGAAAAACAAAAAAAATCTAAAATGGATCAACTTCAGAAAGTAAAAGAATATTATAAGGAATGCGATGAGTCCTATCAACACTGGGGCGGAGAGGAAATTTATAGCATGCATCATGGTTTTTGGGGTGAGAATACGAAGACTCATATTGAGTCTATGGTAAACATGAATCGAGTTTTAGCTGAAAAGTTGAAGATTAAACCAGGGGATAAAATTTTAGATGCAGGTTGTGGAGTAGGGGCAAGTGCTATCTGGTTAGCAAAAAATTACGATGTAGAAGTAACCGGTATAACGATTTCTGAACTCCAGTGCGAAAAAGCCAATACTTTTGCTAAAAAAGAAGGCCTCTCAGATCGGGTTACATTCTACGTTCGGGACTTCCAGAACCCTGACTTTAAAGATGAATCTTTCAATATCGTTTGGATCTTAGAGAGTCTTTGCCATGGAGAAGATAAGGGAAAATTTACCCAAGAAGCCTATAGACTTTTGAAGAAAAAAGGGAGATTAATAGCAGCTGAATATTGGCTAGTAAGATCTTATCCTAAGTTGAATAAACTTGAAAAATGGCTGGTTGACCGTTGGTTAAGTGGCTGGCGTCTCCCAAATTTATGGACAGCTCAAGAATTTAAAAATTATGCTGAAAAGACAGGGCTCCAGAATGTAGGAATTATAGACATTACTAAAAATACTTCTCCTTCTTCCAAAGAAATTTTCAAAAGAGGTGCAAGTGGTTATTTGGTTAATAAATACATCAAAAAAAGAACCCCTGTTCAAATGGCTCATGTAGTCGGATGTATTTTTCAATACCTAGCTCTTAAACTTGGTTCCTGGAAGTATCAAATAATCTATGGAGAGAAAATTTAAAATGGGAAAAATAATTAACAAAATTTTGAAAAAATTAACTCCCAGGCGAATAAAAAAAGAGTTGGAGACAGTGAAAAAAATACAATTGTCACCAGGGCTTCAGAAGTGGGTAAGAGAATATGAAAAAGTAGGAGAGAGAAGCGAGTTCATTTGGAAGTGGTTGTGTAGAATGCTTTCAATAATTCAGCTGCCGATAATCTCACAAAAATATCGAAAATCTTTATTGGAAATAAAGGTTTTCGTAGTTATGTTTATGGTCCAACTAGATGATGTTGCAGATAAAAAGCAAAACTGGAATCTCTTAAATGAATTATTAAAAATACCTTTAGAGCAAAATTATATTGAACTTCGTCGCTTGAAATCCGAGGAAAAGCAATATCTCATCTTCACTCAAAAACTTTGGAATTATATTACCAAAAGAATCAAAAGATATCCAAAATACAAAGAATTAAAAGAAGTTTTTAGCTATGATATCAGTCAAGTTCTTAATGCAATGAAATACTCTTACCTTGTTAATAAAAACCCCTATTTAATAAATAAAACAGAATACTGGTTGTATCTTCCTTATAATATGGGCTTTTTTCTTTATTTTGATCTTGATTTAATGTGTTCCCCCAACTTTAATTTCAAGGTACTTGGTCCAATGAGAGAAATTATCTGGAAGGCCCAAAACATGGCAAGGATAGGAAATTGGGTGAGTACCTGGGAAAGAGAGATAAAGGATAAAGATTTCACCAGCGGAATTTTT
The DNA here is from genome assembly GCA_018609195.1 of Patescibacteria group bacterium. Lineage (GTDB taxonomy): Bacteria > Patescibacteriota > Minisyncoccia > Minisyncoccales > RBG-13-36-15 > JAHCSE01. Next base: position 23,152 of record JAHCSE010000019.1, on the reverse strand, counting down.
GCTTATGCAATAGATTCAAGAGCTATTACTGTAGACGATTTAAGAAAAGGAGCTAAGTCAAAGATTATTAAAAAAATTAAGCAATTAAAAATTGAAAAAAAACTTTTAAAAGAATGGGAACGATGTTATTTCGATATTGAAAAACTTGGTAAAAAAATAAAAACATTAGACACTAAAGAATTCCTCAGCCGTTTTGAAAAATTAATGACTTCACATTTAATTAGCCGAGGTTATAAGTAATAATTGCAAATTATGATCTATTTTTTGGATTTCGAGACTTATCTCACCATCAATAGAATCCTTCTTTTTGTAATGGTTCCCTTAAGCCTTTTCATAGGTGGTTGGGTTTATTTAAGTAATAGAAAAGAAAGACTTAATCAACTATTTTTTCTGCTGAGCATTTCCATCATTTCCTTCCCTACTTTTGCTTATCTAACTTTTTTTGCAACCCAACCAGATATATCCCTCTTTTGGGTGAAATGGGCCTTTGCAAGTGGAGCTTGGTTTCTAGTTGTTTTCTATTTCTTTTTTATCTACTTTTTTAGGGAAGAGATAAGATTTAAACCCTTGCAAATTTTTGTTATAACAGGCGGTATATTTATTATTCTTATGTCATTTTTCACCAATTTGATAGTCAAAGAAATTGAAATTCAAGAAATAGGAGTAAGACCCTTTTTTGGCCTCGGGGCTTATTTATTCTATACATTTGCTTTCATTATTTTCATTTTCATTTTTTATCGATTTTACAAAAACTATATTATTGCACCCAGAGAAGAAAAAACAAAAATTCAATATTTCTTTGTAGGAACCCTTATTTTCATCCTTTTAAATACTTTTTTTAATATAATTCTCCCCATTTTTCGAGGTACTTTTGAACTTCACCAATTTGGTAACTATGCTGGGATTATACTTCTTGGCCTCACTGCCTATGCTATCACAAAAAGAGAACTTTTTGGCGTAAGACTTATTTTAACTGCTCTTTTGGTAGCTTTAATTGCTATCTTGCTTGCTGCAGACCTTTTCTTACTTACTCAAAAGTTATCTTTCCAAATCATCAAAGGGTTCACTTTAATTTTATTTCTCTATTTCGGTTATCTTCTCATTCGCAGCGTCCTTCAAGAAATCCAGCGAAGGGCTCATATCCAACAACTTTATCAAGAGCTGGAAAAATTGGATGAGGCGAAGACAGAATTTATGTCCATTGTCTCCCATCAATTGAGAACTCCTTTAACTGCGATTAAGGGTTACGCTTCAATGGTAAAGGAAGGAATTTATGGAAAGTTTTCTGAGAAGATAAAAAAGCCCCTTAATAATATTTTAATCTCAAGCGAGAGATTGATAAAATTTATTAATGATATTTTAAATGTTACGAGAATTGAGACAGGGAGGATAGAGCTTAGTTTTGAGAGGGTAGGAGTAGAAGAGATAATTTCTTCTATTATTGAGGAATTAGAGGTTAAAGCGAAAGAAAAAAATCTTTATTTAAAATGGGAAAAACCGGAAGAAGAATTACCTAAACTTACCATTGATAGAGCTAAAATCAGACAAGTTATTTTGAATTTGATAGATAATGCCATAAAGTACACCAGTAAAGGAGGAGTAAAAATAAATTGTAGAGTGAGAGAGGGAAAATACTTAGTTGCTATTTCAGATACTGGAGCAGGGATGAGCAAAGAAGATATCGCTAGGCTCTTCAGAAGTTTTTCTCGGGGGGAATCAGGAGTGACATATTACAAAGAAGGAACAGGCCTCGGCCTTTATATCGCCAGAAACTTCGCTGAAATGCATGATGGCAAAGTTTGGGCAGAATCAGAGGGCAAGAGTAAGGGCAGTACCTTCTACATTGAATTACCAATAAAACAACAGTAAATATAAAATACAGATAAAGATTGACATTATCTTTAAAACGAATATAATTAATATAAAGATAGAAAATATGGCAAAATATAAGATTGCCATCTTTGATTTAGATGGCGTCATTTTTTCAAAACCTTGGCATTCTGATTCAAAGGAAGTAGCTGTAAGCAGCTGGGATGTGTTGTTTAAGGATTTAGGTATGTATGACCTTCACGAAAGGCTGAAAAGGATGTTTATTGAAAAGCGTTTTAAATCTTACATGGATTGGACCGATGCTGCTTGTTGTCTCCTGAAAGCAAATGGACTTGATAAAAAAACGTTTGAGCAAATTATAGAAAGAAGGCCATTTATCACAGGAGCGAAGGAAACTTTGAAAGTCTTAAACCACAATGAGATAGTAACAGGAATAGTAAGTGGGAGTTTTGAAAGATTAGCTTTGAGGTTAAAAAGGGAAACAGGAGTAAATCATGCTTTGACTCACTGCAGGTTGTCCTTTAACGGAAAGACGGGTTTGCTTCAAAATTGGAAATTATTCGGAACCGATTGGGGAGATAAAGTTAAATTCGCAAAGTATATCGCCGATTTATATAAAGTAAGTTTAGATGAAACAGCCTATGTTGGCGACGATGTAAATGATATCCCAGTTTTTAAAAGGGTTGGGTTATCAATTGCATTTAATGCTGATAAGAAAGAAGTAAAAGAAGCAGCTCAAGTTGTAATCAAAAAGAAAGATTTAAGAGAAGTTTTACCCTATCTTGGTTTAAAACAAAGTGAAGCCTAAAATTCTTTTAATTGAGGCTGAGGAAAAGGCTCCACTTTCTATATTGAATTGCCGCTAAAATGAGTATCTTTAAACAAAAAGAGCGCCATCGGGCGCTCTTTGCTATTCAAAAATAGTAATTGTTAAAGAGCAATTATTTTGGTATAAAGAACTAATGGTGGAAGCAGAGCTTAAGGAACAACGTGAACCTATCCATTTACTGGCTCGTGTGGTTGTTGTGACTGTTGCTTTTGTGTTGAGCCTCCCATGGAATCTTACTTATTGGGGGTTCGTCGCGGCTGCTGCTGAGATTGATTTGTTTGGTTTGGTAGTGATTGTTTCCTGGAGTTTAGCTTGGGGGATTGTGCCAGGTGTAGCAGGTATGATTGTTGCGTTTATTCGTGGATACGCTGACAAAAAGGGTTTTGCTTTGTGGTGCTTCACAGTGGCGGTAGGTATTCATGGGGTTGTGAGCGCCGCCGCGTGGGTAATAGGTCGTTTTTTTGGTTTAGAATGGTTTTTTTATTTTTAAATGTTTTAAGGTCCTTCAATGATGAACTCGGCTATCTTTTGACTACACGATATCTCCTCACCAGCGGGAAGCTTCTCACACGTTGCGGACGTTCTTATTATGGTGTGAGTCTTACCTACGAGGAATTTACATTCAAGAAACCCAGCACAGTCAGGACCAAGTTCGTAGAGAGCTTCGAAGGCTGCGTTCTCCACTAGCTGGGTCTGAGTGTTATCGCTGTATTTTCCAGTCTCTAGAGGTATCCAGGTAAGAGTAACTTTAGGCGGAATGCCAGGCTCCACTTGCACATCGAGCCGCCTAAAACACCACCCCAACCAGTAGACGCAATCGTTCTTGTTACCGAGAGTAATTACCTGGGTCTGGGTTGCGCTGCCAACAATCTCTTGATTCTTGCTGTCAATATCTGGATCGTCTGCCCGAGCAACGATCTCGTTTACAGCTTCGCTTGGAACGAGGCGTCGGAAGCATGGGTCCAATTGGGCCAGAAGTGCTAGCCGGAAGGGTATTTGGCTTCGCCCCTCCAGAGGACTATCAAGGGTAATTACCCTCTCGATGTTGAAACTGCTGTCTATTAGACTGAGCAGTTCCTGGAAAGCGATGAGACCTCCTAAGCTGTGGCCGACTAGGATGAAGTTTACTTCTTGACCCCTTTCCTCCCAGAAGTCACGGTACTGCTCTAACATACTCCTCAGTAGCGCTCCCGAATCAGCGAGTGGTTTTCCTGTCTCGGTACAATCGTAGGAATCTGGAATCCACTCGCCCTCCAGTAGGAAGCCACTGTCGCCACCGAAGCCCAGATGGTAACTAAAGAATAGAATGTTATTGCAGCTGTACTTGTCACTATCATTGCGGTCTTGCAACGTTTGAATTATAGCTCCAAAGGCCTCATCATCGCGGCAGTCCGCGATGATTTTTTGTACTTCCTCTTCACTCAGGCTGCTGCCTAGGCCTTGGATGAATACCACAGCTGTTCGCTCTGGAACAGGGGTCGGTGTTGGCGTTGGTGTGGGGCAGGGTACGTTCTGAGCCACAATGGCGTTCTGGATGTTGTTGACCGGGATCTCCCTCACAGGGGGGTCGGCGTCCACGATGATGACGTTGGTCAGGGTTAGGTCGCTGACGCCAGGCCCCACGTTCTCCAAGGTGATGCGGCTGAGGACGCCTTCGCCGCTCTCGCTATTGAGGCTGAAGTCGGCGAGCGCCACAAGAAAGGTGCCGTCGGTGTCCGGGACTGGATTGGAGAAGTCGAGGGGTATAGTCGCCCCGCCAGCGGCGAGCAGCATGAGATTATTGACGGCGACCACTTTCAGCTTGGTATTGTCGTAGTTCAGGTTGAACTGGAAGCCGTCGATCTTGTCGGCAGGGTCGACCTCGTCGATGGTGATGTCGATGTCGAACTGCTGTCCGACGTTCTTGCTGATGCAGGTCTCCCTGCTACCCAGTGAGGTGGCTGTGTTGGCCGGAACGCCAGTCGGGTCCATGTCGATGGATACGAAGTCCACCTGACCGGGCGTGGACCCGTGACTCGCTACCGCGGGCTCCCCGCTTGACGACGCCCACAAGCTCAGGAGAGAGAATGCCAGGACTAGGCTTGCAATCAGACCAGTGAGTAAAAGTCGTGCGTATTTCATGTCCGCCCTTTCAATTCTTATGGTTCGCATATTCTTCACCTCCTTGGTGATAGCGTTTAACGCCTAAGAAAAAGCAGCCAGTTGGTATATGGGAACTGAATCCTTTCTGGTAACATCTTTTCATTTTTCACTCTCCTTTCTGGGATTGGGCAATCCATATTCAGTTTTTGATGAGCTGGTTTAGTTATAGATTGTTTACGAATTTTTGTAAAGGAGAAGAGCTTCCCAAAGAAGCTCAATTTTATTATAATGAGACTAATGCAAAGAATATTGAATACTGAAACAGCTAAATATCTTGGCAAGACAGTTAAAGTTGCAGGGTGGGTGAATACCGTAAGATCTCATGGGAAGATTATTTTTATTGATTTGAGAGACAGGTCAGGCCTTTTGCAAATTATTTTCACTCCAGACAAAGAAAATCTTTATACATTAGCTCAGAAAATTCGGCCAGAATGGGTGATCGGGGTTGAGGGAAAAGTTTCAAAAAGGCCCCGAGGAATGGTAAATCCCAAAATTGAAACTGGAAATATAGAACTTCATCCTGAAAATTTAGAGATTTTCTCTCAGGCAAAAACCCTGCCTTTTTCCATCGATACTCTAGGTTACGAAATATCGGAGGAAAAGAGATTGAAATATCGGTACTTAGATTTGAGGAGGGAAAGGATGAGAAAAAATTTAAAAATTCGCCAGAAAGTTCTTCATTTTATTAGAGATTTTTTAACTAATCAGGAATTTATTGAAATTGACACTCCTATTTTAACAAAGTCTACCCCCGAGGGGGCGAGAGATTTTTTAGTTCCCTCTCGGCTTCAGCCCGGGAAATTTTATGCTTTACCTCAAAGCCCTCAGCAATACAAACAGATGCTGCAGGTAGCTGGAATTGAAAAGTACTTCCAAATAGCCAGAGCCTTAAGAGATGAAGATCCAAGGGCGGATCGTCAGGCAGAGCATACCCAATTAGATATCGAAATATCCTTTGCGTCTCAAAAAGAAATTCTAGATTTAGTGGAAAGACTTTACGTAAATTTGGTCAAAAAATTATTTCCTGAAAAGAGAGTTACCAAAATTCCTTTTCCAAGAATGACTTATAAAAAGACAATGGAGAAATATGGAACGGATAAACCGGATTTAAGAAGAAACAAAGAGAATCTTAATGAGTTAGCCTTCGCCTTCATAACCGATTTTCCGATGTTTGAATGGAAGGAAGGCGAGAAAAAGTGGGGGGTAATGCACCACCCCTTTACCTTACCTCAAACGGAAGATATTAAAAAAATAAAAAAAGAGCCAGATAAAATTTTAGCCTTTCAATATGATTTTGTCCTTAATGGCTATGAAATTGGAAGTGGAAGTTTACGGACTACAAATCTTGAAGTTTTAACAGCTGTGTTTGAAGTTTTAGGCCATAAAAAACAAGATATCAAAAAACAGTTCCGTCATTATTTCGACGCATTTCGTTACGGAGTTCCTCCTCACGGTGGAATTGCTCCCGGAATAGATAGATTCTTGGCTAAAGTCTTGAATGAGCCAAATATTAGAGAGGTTATTCCTTTTCCTAAAACCGGCGACAATCGTGATTTAATGATGGATGTCCCCTCAGAAGTTACTGAGGAGCAGCTCAAGGAACTTCATATTAAGATAGTTAAAAGAAAGAACAGATGAGTAAAAATATTAAATTTTTCTTTATTGCTTTTTTGATTAATCTACCTTTCTGGTGGGGAGTAAATATCTTTGAGAAATACCTTGAAGATATTTTATTTTCTCAGTTTTATCAACCCCCAGCTCAATTTTTTTTAGCCCAGATCAGCTCTATTCAAAATCCTGAAAAAGAAATTCCCGAGATTGCAGCTGCCTCTGCTTTATCAATAAAAATTTATAAAAATGGCAATCAAAAAATTATTTTTGAAAAAAACCCAAATCAAATTTGGCCAATTGCCTCCCTGACGAAATTGATGACTGCTCTGATAGCGATTGAAAATTATGATCTTTCTCAGAAATTACAAGTTAGTAAAAAAGCGATAGAGCAGCCTGAAGACTCAGGTCAACTTAAGGTGGGGGAAGAATTATCGGTTGAGAATCTTTTGTATTTAAGTCTTATTGAATCAAGTAATGATTCAGCTTTTGCCCTTACTGGATTGATCGGCGAGGAGGGATTTGTTGATCTGATGAATCTTGAGGCTAAATATTTAGGATTAAGAAGTACTCATTTTACTGACCCCACTGGTTATTCAGTTGAAAGTTATTCCACGGCTAAAGATTTAGTTTTGCTTACCAACCACTTAATCGAGAAAAGACCAATGATCTGGGAGATTTCAGCTTTTTCAGAATTTGACCTTTTTACTCCAGATGGTATTTTCCATCACCGACTTTTAAATACCAACCAGCTCTTGACTGAATACCAAGAAATAATTGGTGGTAAAACCGGCTACACCACAAAGGCTGGCTACTGTTTACTTTTAGTTTTAGAAAATCCAGAAGATAATAGCATTTTTATAAATGTTATTTTGGGTTCAGTAAATCGTTTTGAGGAAATGCGAAAATTAATTAACTATGCCCTTTAATCAAAATTCAGAATTGATTATCAATGCCGTTAAAATATTTATTTTAGCTGGAATCTCCTCCATTCTGGCAGTTTTGCTGACGCCAATTCTGACTCATTTTTTATACAAGTACAGACTTTGGAAGAAAGAACCAAGAACGAAAGCCATCAGTGGGGAAGATGCTACAGTTTTGTATGAACTTCACAAAGAAAGGGAGGTAAGGGTTCCTCGGCTTGGAGGCCTTTTAATTTGGGGAACCTGTTTATTGGTAGCCACTTTATTTTTTTTAATTTCTAAAATTTCAGATAGTTTCTGGGCTCAAAAATTAAATTTTTTATCCCGTTCTCAAACCTGGCTCCCTCTATTTACTTTGGTGGCAGCTTCCATTGTCGGCTTTTTTGATGATATTTTGCAAGTTTTTGGAAAAGGGAGGTATGTAGCCGGAGGCCTGAGTTTTACCAGAAGGTTTTTGATAGTTATTTTAATTGGCTTGATTGGAGCTTGGTGGTTTTATTTTAAATTAGGCTGGGATAGTTTAAAGGTTCCTTTTGTTGGAGATATTTCAATTGGCCTTTGGTATATTCCCTTATTTGTCATTGTGATGTTAGCCACTTGGTCAGGAGGAATAATAAATGGGTTAAATGGCTTGGCAGGAGGGGTTTTTGCCTCAATTTTTGGAGCTTTCACCATTATTTCTTTTTCTCTGTTGAAGTTTGATTTAGCTGCCTTTTCGGCAGTCATTACCGGTACCATTTTAGCTTTTTTGTGGTTCAATATTCCCCCTGCCAGATTTTATATGGGAGAGACCGGGATGCTGGGCCTTACTACCACTTTGGCTGTCGTTGCTTTTCTAACTGATTCTGTTTTAGTTTTACCCATAATTGGAGGGTTATTAGTCATTGAATCGGGCTCTGTAATTTTGCAGTTGGCATCAAAAAAAATAAGAAAGAAGAAAATCTGGCTTTCCACCCCTATCCATCATCACTTTGAAGCCAAAGGCTGGCCTCCCTATAAAGTAACGATGCGATTTTGGGTAATTGGCGTTGTACTGGCTATTATTGGAACTGCAATTAGATTACTCGGCTAAATATTGATAAATTAAAAGAGGCAAGTCTCTCGGTAACTACTGAGGGACTTTTTTATTACCTTTAAAGACCCTGTTTTTTATCAGAAATTTATGTTATTTTATATTTAGGGCGAGAATCTCAAATGAAAATAAACGATTTTAAAGATAAAAGAATAACGGTAATGGGATTAGGAATTGTTGGTGGGGGAGTGGGAGTAGTGAAATTTCTGACAAAAGCAGGAGCTCAAGTCCTGGTAACTGATTTAAAAACAAAAAAAGAACTCAAAAGTTCTTTAAAAAAAATTAAAGGTTTACCTGTAAAATTAGTTTTAGGAAGGCACAACAAGAAAGATTTTATTCATGCTGACATGATTATTAAAAATCCCGGTGTCCCAGATGATTCTCCTTTTCTGAAAATTGCCAAAAAGAATAATGTCTTAATAGAAACTGATGTTGGAATTTTTTTTGAACTTTGCCCAGCTCAAACTATTGGAGTTACAGGTACCAAAGGTAAATCAACAGTTGTCACTCTCCTGTACCTGCTTTTAAAGAGCAAATATTCTGATGTTATTTTAGCTGGCAACATTGGAAAGTCCCCTTTGGAATCACTAAAAAAAATAAACCCCATAGGAATCTCTTCGAGATCCTACGGGGCAAGAAAAAAAAGCATAGTAGTCTTAGAGCTTTCGAGTTGGCAATTAGAAGGCTTAAAAAATCATAAAAAAAGCCCCAAAGTAGCTTTAATTACTAATATTTATCCAGATCATTTAAATCGATATAAAAATTTAAAAGATTATATTAATTCAAAAAAAATAATTTTTATTTTTCAAAACGCAAAAGATTTTCTTTTTTTAAATTACGATGATAAAGTTCTGAGAAAATTTCCTCAATTTACAAAGTCTCAAATCTACTTTTTTTCTAAAAGAAAGGTGCCGAGAGATTTAAAGAAAGCAGCTTTCTTAAAAAATAATGAAATATTTTTTGGCAAAGAATTAAGGCCAATTTTTAATCTCAAAAATCTAAAGATAGGTGGTGAGCATAATATTTCAAATGTTTTAGCTGCGATCAGTATAGCTAAATTATATAAAGTACCTGGAAGAAATATTCAAAGGGTATTAAGTAACTTTAGAGGACTTCCGGGAAGAGAAGAATTTATTGCGAAAATTAAAGGAATCAAATATTTTAACGATACCACCGCCACCATGCCAGAAGCTGTAATTGCGGCAATGAGGAAGTTTGCTCTAAGATTTCCTAAATCAAGAATCATTCTAATTGCTGGAGGCCAAGATAAAGAATTAAATTACAAGAATTTAGCGAAAGAGATTTTAAAAAGAGTAAATCACCTGGTCCTTTTTCCTGGATCAGCCTCCAGGAAAATCAAAAAGGAAATTGAAGTTCTAAAAACCCAAAAATCACTCTTGTCAATTATTTCAGAGGTTAACTCAATGGAAAAAGCAGTAAGACGAGCCTCAAAATTAGCAACTATCGGAGATATAGTTCTTCTTTCCCCCGGGGCAGCTAGTTTTAATCTTTTTAAAAATGAATTTGATCGGGGCGAGCAATTTAATGAGATTGTAAAACAATATCTTGGACCCCTTTCTTTTTCAAAAAAGAAAGGTGATCCAACCTCCAAAGAAAAAATATAGGGTTATCGCTCGCCCGGGACCTTATAACCCGTGGCTCGCGATATTGATTCGAGACCCTTTTAAAAAGGTTCTCGGGCTCTCCAAAATGAAAACTCATTCTCTTGATTATCCTCTCCTTATTGTATCAGCCATTTTAATAGTCTTGGGGATTTTAATTCTATCCAGTGTTTCAGCAGTTTTTTCCCAAGAGAAATTCGGAACACCCACTTATTTTCTTTTCCATCAGATAATGTATGGAATGGCACCAGGATTAATTTTAGGTTTTTTAGCCTTTAAAATCTCTTTACCTACCCTTAAAAAATGGGCTTTCCCCCTATTTTTATTAAATCTAATAATTTTAGGATTCGTGTTTATTCCCTATATTGGTGTTACATTTGGGGGAGCTGCTCGCTGGATTAATCTGGGACCTCTTTCTTTTCAACCGGCTGAATTTTTAAAAATTACTTTTTTACTTTATTTAGCAGCTTTGATTTCAAAAAACAGCTCTGAATTTCTTTCTTCTCAAAGAAAGTCAAGAAAATTTAATCTAATGCTGATAGTTTTTCTCATTCTTTTGGCTACTCTCAGTTTATTTTTAGCTTTCCAGCCCAATATCGGGACTTTGGCTATAATCTTTTTGATGGCAGTTTTAGTCTACTTCAGCTCAGGAACCCCTCTTTGGCAGAGTATTTTAGTAATTTCAATTGGAGCAGGAGGACTTTTTACTTTAATAAAAATTGCTCCCTATCGATTTGCCCGTTTTTCGGTCTTTCTCAATCCAGAAACCGACCCTCTTGGAATTGGATACCAAATAAAGCAAGCTCTCATAGCTGTGGGATCAGGTGGTATATTGGGGCTGGGTTTGGGCCTTTCAAGGCAAAAATTTGGCTTTCTCCCCCAATCGATCGGAGACTCAATTTTTGCCATCTTTGCTGAGGAAGGAGGGTTTATTGGAGCTATTATTTTAATTTCTCTTTTCTTAATTTTCCTCTGGCGGGGATTCCGAATTTCAAAAAAATCTCAAGAAAAATTTACTCAACTTACGGCTTTGGGAATTTCACTCTGGATAGGAATTCAAGCATTTGTGAATATGGCCTCAATGATAGGGATTTTACCTTTAACTGGAATTCCCTTACCATTTATTAGTTATGGAGGATCGCACGTAATTACTGAATTAATTGGAGTAGGAATACTACTTAATATATCTAAATCAACATAATAATGAAGATTTTGTTTACCGGGGGAGGTACGGGAGGCCATGTTTTCCCAATCATTGCCATTGCCCGAGAAATAAAGAGAGCTTATTCTAAAGAAGATCTTCAATTGATTTATATTGGTCCCAAAGATCCTTTTGGAGAAATTTTCCTTTCTCAAGAGGGAATTAAAATTAAGTCAATTTTTGCTGGAAAAATCAGAAGATATTTCACTCCAGCATCCGCCATTCAAAATTTTTTTGATCTCCTCATTAAGTTTCCTTTAGGTTTATTGCAAGCCTTTATACATATTTTCTTTTTAGCTCCAGATGTTATTTTTAGTAAAGGAGGATACGGATCCTTACCCGTTGTTTTAGTAAGCTGGCTTTTGGGAACTCCCACTTTTTTACATGAGTCTGATCTCTCGCCAGGTTTGGCTAATAAAATAGCAAGTAAATTTTCTCTAGTTATTTTCACTTCTTTTCCAAAGACCGGATATTTCCCCGTAAAAAAAATAATTTTGGTCGGGAATCCTGTCCGTGAGGAGATGTTAAGAGGTTCCGGGGAAGAGGCTAAAAAACTATTTAAGTTGACCGGGGAAAAACCCGTGATTTTAATCTTTGGAGGGAGCCAGGGAGCACAGAAAATTAATGACCTCGTTTTGGCTATCTTATCAGATCTCCTGGAAAATTTTGAGATAATTCATCAGGTAGGCGAGAGCAATTTCAAACAGGTTCTGGCAGAAGCCAGGGTGGTGGTAAAGAAGGATAAGCTAAGGTATTATCACCTTTTCCCATTTTTAAGAGAAAAGGAATTAATCAATGCCTACCACATTTCTGATTTAATTATCTCTCGAGCAGGATCCGGCAGCATTTTTGAGATAGCAGCTTTAGGAAAACCAAGTATTTTAGTTCCTTTATCAACAGCTGCTCAAAATCATCAGCTAAAAAATGCCTATTTTTACGGCAATGTTGGGGCTTGTGTAGTGATTGAAGAAGCCAATTTAACTCCCCATTTTTTCTTAGAGAGATTAAAATCTCTATTTTCTCACCCCAGGCAATTAGAAAAAATGAGCAATCGAGCTAAAAAATTTTCAAGACCGGACACTGCCAAAATCATTGCCAAATATCTTCTTGATTATCTATTTGGTTAACTATGGCTATTGAAGAGTTTAAATTTATCAGACCAGGTGAAGTTAGAGTTAGGATTGCCCCAGCTCCTACTGGTTTTTTGCACATTGGTTTAGCGAGAACCGCTCTTTTTAATTATCTGTTTGCCAAAAAATATCAGGGAAGTTTTATTTTGCGAATTGAGGATACCGATGTTGAAAGATCTGACCCTCGGTTTGAAAAAGATATCTTGGAGAATTTAAAGTGGTTGGGCATTGAATGGTCAGAGGGCCCTGATATTGGAGGGAAATTCGGACCTTACAGGCAAAGTGAAAGGCTGGAGATTTATGCTAAATATATTGAGAAATTTTTAAATGATAATTTAGCCTATCATTGTTTTTGCTCGGAAGAAGAATTAGAAGCGAGAAGGCAATATTTAATGTCAGTTGGCCAGCCCCCGCTCTACAATGGCAAATGCCGCCAGTTATCAAGTGAGCAGACGCAAAAGCTTTTAGCTTTGGGAGAAAAATCGATTATTAGATTCAAAGCACCTGTTAAAAAAATAGCTTTCAAGGATCTTTTGAGGGGAGAGATAGAATTTGACGCTGATTTAATTGGAGATTTTGCTATTGCCAAAGACTTAGCTACTCCTTTGTATAATTTGGCAGTAGTTGTTGATGACTTTGAAATGAAAATTTCTCATATAATAAGAGGGGAAGATCATATTCCGAATACTCCAAAACAAATTTTGCTTCAGAGAGCGTTACATTTTCCGCAACCTGAATATTTGCATTTACCTTTAATTTTGGGTCAAGACCGATCGAAATTGAGTAAAAGGCACGGCGCCATTGCAATTTCAGATTATAAAAAAGCAGGTTATTTAGCAGAAGCCTTTATTAATTTCATGGCTTTTTTGGGCTGGAATCCAGGAGGCGAGAGAGAGATATATTCAATGCCTTCTTTAATTAAAGAATTTTCTATTGAAAGAATCCAAAAAGGAGGAGCTATTTTCAATGTTAAAAGACTAGATTTTTTAAATGGCTTTTATATTCGCCAAAAATCTCCTGAGAAATTAACAGAAATGTGTCTTCTTTATCTGATTGAGGAAGGACTTGTTGTGCCTACCTTCAAATCTGAGCAATACCCGCCTGCTTACGGAGGAATGGAAATTACTCAAATGTACAAGATTCCTGAAACGAGAGAGGAAGTTAGCCTTGATTATATCCAAAAAATCGTCACTATTTACCAAGAAAGGTTAAAAAAACTTTCTGAAATTTCAGAACTGACCGACTTTTTCTTTAAGGATAAGTTGGAATATGATAAAGAGCTTCTCAGATGGAAGGAAATGGGGGATAGGGAAATAAAAGATTCCCTGATAAGGGTAGAAAAAATAATTTCGAAAATAAAACCAGAAGATTTTAATAAAGAAAATTTGGAAAAAGAAATTATGCCAGAAGCTGAGAAAATGGGGGATAGGGGATACTTGCTTTGGCCTTTCAGGGCAGCATTGAGTGGAAAAAAAGCTTCAGCTGGCCCTTTTGAGATAGCTGAGATTTTAGGAAAGAAAAAAGTTTTAAGAAGAATAAAGGAGGCAAAAAGTAAATTCTAATTATGAACGGGAAAATATTGCCTAAAATAATGATTTTATTAATATTTATTCTAATTCTACCTATCTTTTCTTTTGCTCAAATAAATGAAAAAACAGAGAATAAATACCCTAAAATTCCTGAAACTCCAGAGGAGGCTAAAGATTTATTTTTTAAAATTATTAGACCTCTCCCAGACGCTATGAAAAAAGCCTGGCAGGAAGCTTTGATTATCTGGCAAAAGATGGCAGATTTTGGTAAGAGTCTTTGGGAATCCAAAATTAAGCCCTGGTTTCAGGATATTTGGCAGAAAATTTTAGCTTTCTTTGGTAAAGAATTTGAAAAAGGAGAATTAATAATTGAACAAAAAATTGAGAAAGAAAAACAAGAGTTAAAAAAAGAAATTCCCAAAGCTGGAAAAAATATTTGGGAAAAATTAAAGGGGCTTTTTGGTAGATAGTATTTTGTAGGGGAGAGGGTTTTCTATTTGATGGGGTTTTAATGCCCCTTTTTGCTTTGCACTGTATTGAGTTATCCACAGATAAGGGTATTGACAGTGTCATAAGGATATGCTATCCTTATACTAAGAGCATATATTTATGAGAGGAAGAATTTCAATTGCTAAAATTATTAATACTGTCGCTCAATTTTATAAAGTCTCTGTTAACAAACTCCAGAGAAAAAGCCGGCGTGCAAAATTTACGAAACCTCGTCACGTTGCAATGTATCTCCTTAGGTCGGAATTAAATAAATCTTATCCCTATATTGGGCGGATGTTTGGAGGAAGAGATCATACTACAGCGGTGCATGCTTATAATAAAATACTTGGAGCGATACAAAATTCTCCAGGAGTACGAGCAGAAATTGAACAAATTAAAAATTTATTATATAGTCCAATGCTAAATTTAACGCAGAATAATAAAATTAATTTTAAAGAAACAAAATCAAATATGGCCAAACAAAATCCCAATAATAAAAGAGAAAGGTTTAAGAGATTAGCAGCCTATCGGACAAATGAGGTTTTAAAAAAACTCAAAGTGCTTGGCAATTGTGCAAACCGGAGCGCTTATGAATATTCAAAGGAGGAAGTAAATAAAATTTTCTCTGAAATTGAACGGAAAGTCAGAGAGGTTAAATCTAGGTTTCATTTTCCAAAAGAAAAAGAATTTAAATTATAAAAATTTGTGAATACACCCGATACCATTTATAGAAGTAGGCAATTGCGGAACGACGAAAAAGACTTAGAGGCGATAGCGGATGCCTACGAATTAAAATTGGGCCATGAATATTGGCTTGCAGAGGCTTTCCAGAAAGACGCAATTCAGAATTGCTGGGATGCGATGAACACGAAAAATGTTAAGGAATGGAATGCGAAAATAGAGTTATTAACTGCAAAGAATGGAGATTTCGTACTCATTAGTGATTCCGGAACGACTGGATTAACAGGTACTATTTGGAGGACAGAAGATGAATTGGCCACTATTCTGGATACTAAAGACCCAAAAGAAAATCTTGCTCATTTTTTGAGCTCAAATTTTAGTGCTAAAGGATCGGAAAGAGGAGGAAAGAGGGGCCGAGGAAAATCCTTGTTTTTAATTTCTTCAAAAGATTCCGCATTTTATTTTGATTCGATAAGAGCTTCTGATGGTC
The DNA here is from genome assembly GCA_018609195.1 of Patescibacteria group bacterium. Classification (GTDB taxonomy): domain Bacteria; phylum Patescibacteriota; class Minisyncoccia; order Minisyncoccales; family RBG-13-36-15; genus JAHCSE01. The sequence goes on along the minus strand of JAHCSE010000019.1, from coordinate 7,606 downwards.
TTTATATATCAGGGGGCGTTTATATGGGGCCCGATAAAGGGGTGAGAATAGAATTCACTTCTGGTGATAAGAAACATATCGAAAACATCCTGGGTAATAGAATTATACCTCTTTCTGTTCCGGGAACTAGGATTTTCATAAAAAATCCGAAACAAGAGCTTGTTAAAGCATTGCGCAACGGATCAATACTCAATTTTATTGAAAGAACTTGGTGGGAAATAATTAAGAAATACGGTGCAAAAATCATTGTCAATGACGGTTCAGAAAGCAAAAGCGCTTCAGTCCCATCATGGTATAAAGAGGGCGTTTTGGAAACAAAGGGGTTTGAAGTAAAGGAATACCCAAACCTTAAATTAACTTCAGATCAAGGAACGCTCCCTATTAAAAGAATCATTTTAGTTTATAATCCGACTGGCGAAACCCCAGAAGGAATTCAGGGTATTGCAATTCAGAGGCGTGGTATGACCATTCAGAGAAGAGCCACCGAGATGTTGGTGAAAGAGGAAGGGATGAGGAAGGTTTATGGTTGGGTTGAAATGGAAAAACCATTAGAAAAAGTCATGTATAATCTAGAAGATGTTGAGCACCTCAGCTTTAAATGGACCAAGAAGCCAGCTAAAGACTTATTGGATATCATAAGAATAAAGGCGAGAGAATTTGCTAAAGAGGTAAAATTAATTGAAACCGAGTTAACGAAGCAACGCAGGGCACATAAACAGATCGAAGACGAAGTTGGGAAAAGGATCAATGCTTTTTTGAAAAACTTAGGCTTTACTGGTATTGCATCAGGAAAGAAAAAAAGGAGGGGTTTGACACGGAGCTCTAGTTTACCATTACGAGTATCGCTTACTGAGTTTAACCTTCCTAATGATAATCAAAGGGTTAATTTTGGTGATAAGATTCAAGCCCAGGCAACCGTTATTAATGATCTTGCGATTCCACTAGAAATGCATCATAGAACTTGGATAGTTGATACGGGTGGCAAAACCATTAAGATACAAGACAAAAAAATCCACTTACATCCCAAGGAAAAGTTTTCTCAAGGATGGAACGAAATTCTGATTTCGCAGGATGAATTTCCTATCGGCGATTACTCTTTTAGGTCAAAAATAATAATTCTTAAAGATACCAATATCGAACTTCCTCGACTTGGTAAAATAGAGAAGGGGACTACCATCCAAGTTTCCGCAGCATTTTCTGTTGAGAAAGATCCTCCATCGTATGGATTTATCAAATTCGAAGCAATAGAGAGTAATGATAATACGAGATACGTAAGTACAAGGCCAGAAAATCAATTTATAGTTGTTGAATATAACACGAAACACCCCTATATATCAAGATTTATGTCAATGGATAGACAAGATGAGTTAGGGAAGTTTCTTTTCCAGGTTGGTATCATCGTCGCGCTTAATCAGGTTTTAGCAGAAGACATTTCCCAAGATAAGCCAAAGATATTTAAAGATATAAACGATGATTATGATCCAACATTAATTCTACCGCGTATAATGGAAGAGGTGAGTAAATTTATGTGGATCCAATAAAATATGGCTATAAAAATAAGAAGAGAAAAAAATTTTGCTTATTTAGGAGTAACCAATTTTTTGAATGAGAAAGAGAAGAAGCGTGCAGATAAAATTTATAGTGAATCACGAAAAGAATTCAATAAATTAGATAGGAAAATAGAATCAAAACCTAAAATTAGTTCCCTTGACTCTTGGTATCTAAGAGGAGAGTTAGCCCAAAGATTAATATTGAAATTTAAGATGTCTGAACTAGAAAAGAAATATTTTTGGCTTATGTTATACGATATCACCGATATGAATATTCCTGACCGCGCAAAAAAATTTCACATACAGAACGATTTTCATGTTGCAAGTATTTTGTCAAACTACAAATTAAATGAAATTGAAAAGGTAGGACCATGGGGACTTTGGCGTGAAATTCTTGGATCAACAAAGATAATGGAAGATGAGCGAATTGCTAAATGGATTATGAATTATATTTTAAAGAAAAATATTAAAGGCCGAAGCAAAACGCGGCCATTACTAAAACTTATTAGGAATAGACTGAAAAATTTAGAAACAAAGGTTCTATCAAATAAAGAATTAATTTCGAAACTCGAAGAATTAATTGAGAAATAAAATTATGGAAAAGAATAAAAAAACAATGCAAGAATGCCCTTTATGCAAAACAATGCTTCCGTACGAGAGGTGGCTTAAGGTGGTGGGCGTTTATGAGGAACAGCAAAAACACAAAAAGAAATTAGAATCGCAATTAAAAGAGTCGAAATCTAAAGAAATAACAGTAAAAAAACAATATGAAAAGTTTCGACAGCAGGAAAAAGAAATGAAGACTCAGCTTGTACAACAACAAAAAAATTTTGAAAAAGAAAAAAACAAAATATCTATACAAGCCAAAAAAGAGGAGCGAAGAATTCTTCAACAAAAATTTCAAAAAGAACGAGAAGAAATAACAAAAAGAATAGAAAGACGAAAAGGGGCAGCGCTTAAAAAAGCAAATCTAGACGGAATTGCAAAAGGAATTCAAAAACAAAAAGCAAGAACAGAAAACGTAAGTAAGCTACTCGATAAAACTCGAGAAGAAAGAAATAAGGCGATGGAAAGAACAAAAAAGCTTGAAGAAATGATGAAGAAGGGGACAACACCACAATTAGAGGGTCTTGATTTCGAAGATGAAATTTTAAAAAAGCTTAAAGAGGAGTTTCCAGAAGATAAAATAGAACCTACGGGGCAAAAGGGAGATATTCTTCAAATCGTGCAAAAAGATGACAAAGAGATCGGAAAAATTTTATATGAATGTAAAAAAACAAAAGAATTTGAAAGTAAGTTTATAGAGAAGATTAGGCAAGACAAGAATAAAGTATTCGCAGATTATGGAGTGATCGTGACATGTGTTATGAAAGACGATAAGCAGAGTTTTTGTGTAGAAGAAGACGTTATTATTGTACATCCTTATGGCACTTTATATGTGGCGAGATTTCTTCGTGATGTATTGATAAGAATGTACACTTTAAATCTATCGAAAGAAGAGCTAGAAGAGAAAGGTAGGGCTATTCTGAAATTTATGCAATCCGAAGAATATAGAGCCAGAGTCCAAAGTTCTATTAATAAAAATCGAGAAGCCTACGAGGTTTTAAAAAAAGAAGTTAAAACGCATATAAAAGATTGGGAGGCAAGATCTAAAATATATAGAAGTATTCACGTAGATATGCATATTATTGAGGGTATTGTTCAGTACATACTACTCCACGGTGAAGCTCCCCAAAATATACCAGAAATAGAGGAATTACCACCTCTTTCTATACCACCCAAAGAAAAACAAGAAGAAAGAAAAGAAGATGCCGATATTAAAGACATACCATTTTGAGACACTAAAATACCCTTAAATACTGTCTCATTTGTCTCATTTTAGTTTAAAACACCCCCGACCGAGACGCGTTATGAGACACTCCTAAAAGCCGCCGAATTTCCCCTTAAAACACAGGTTCGAGACCGAGGGTGGCAGCACCAGTCAGCGCAGTATCGTAGTGACCGAGCTGCGCCAACAAGCCTAAAACAATAAAGATTTTTCAAGGATGAACAAAAAATACAAAAAACCAACGATAGAACAATTGGAAATATACAAACAACGATATGAAACATTTCGGCATCTTGATAAGCTTCGTTGGCAGATGCTACAAATCGCAATTGCAACTGGTTCTATAGTTTTAGTATTTGGTAATGGTGATTCAGCAAAGCCTGTATGGTGGACATGGGCAGTTGCGGGTATGGTTTTAATGATTTTGGGGTTTGCTATGGCGCGAATAGGTAATGGGATTAAGAAAAACGGAGAAGTTTTGCGTAGTGCCGGCAATATAATTGGAGATATAAACATTCCAAAACAATCATCGAACTGGAAAAATATTTCCTTTTGGATCGCGATTATAATGATGGTGACGGGATTAGCGTGTCTCGTACTATCTGTTTTATTATTAAAATACGCCACATAAAAATAAATATGCACAATGTTTTTATAAGCTATCATCATGCTAACGATCAAGCGTATAAAGAGGCTCTTCTCAACATGAATGGTGAGGACGAGGAGAGGATTTTTATCGACGGATCAGTTGACACGGGAGATATATCTGATGATCTATCAGATGAAGAAATAAGAGAGAAAATTAGAGATGAGTATTTAAGAGATACATCTGTGACGATTGTACTCGTGGGATTGGAAACAAAAGGACGTAAACATGTAGATTGGGAAATTTATTCAAGTATGTTTGATGGGACGGTTAATAAAAAATCTGGTATTCTCGTCGTAATTTTACCATCAGCTGATCTCAACCCGGCTTGCACAGTTTCCCACGAAAATGAAAAAGAAAAAATATACCCCGAGTATAAGAGTTGGACTTCTTACGACAGAGCGGGTTACGAAAATCTTTATCCATTTTTATCAGATCGTATAATAGATAACATAATGTATGAAGGCGCAAAAGTATCGGTTGTTCCGTGGTCTAAAGTAAATAATGATCGTGAAAAGCTACAGTTTTTGATAGATGCAGCATTTAATGACCGAACCAACTGTGAATATGATATGAGTAGAGAGTTGATGCGACAAGACTCGTAAATCTTAGACAAAAGGTATAAAAACTGTCGAGAAGCCGTTAGGGTCTTCCTACGCCTCCTCCAAGGCTACGGAAAGACAGGGTAGGGGACTAACGGTTTTTTATTTTATATTATTTATATCATTAACCAAGTTCTAACTTCGTTTCGTAGACGGAGCAATTTTATTACGTATTAAATTACGTAATTTAATACGTAATTCTTTTTATCAATCGCCAAGAAGGCGGTTTTTTGTTTGACAAAAGAGTAAATCTGTAATAATGTTAAATATATCTCATAGCACATTCCCATATCCCGAGGCGCGGCGGGATCGCTCTGGGACCCGAAGTGTAATTCGGTCCGACCGCGCCAACTCTTTTCTTTTTCGAATCGCCAAGAAGGCGGTTTTTTGATAGAATAAAAAAGGCAAAAAAGTTTAAAAAACTGGTAGATAAGAGTATTACATACGTTCATACCACATGAAAAAAGAAATAAAACGATGTTGGGGGTCGAACGGAAGTGATACGTTGATGGCGGAGTATCACGACAAGGAATGGGGTGTGCCTGTGCACGATGACAGACGCTTGTTTGAGGTGCTTATCCTAGATGGCGCACAGGCGGGGCTTTCGTGGAGAACTATCTTGAACAAGCGCGAGAATTACCGCGAAGCATTTGATAATTTTGACGTGAAAAAGGTCGCGAAGTACGACGCAAAGAAAATGCAAGAATTACTGCAAGATGAGGGGATTGTGCGAAACAAATTGAAGATCGCCTCGGCCGTGAGGAACGCGAAGGTGTTTATGGAAATACAAAAAGAATTCGGTTCGTTCGACGCCTATATATGGGGGTTTGTAAACGGAAAACCGATAAAAAACAAATGGAAACGCTTGTCCGATCTACCCGCACGCACAGAGCTGTCGGATACAATCAGTAAAAACCTCAAGCGCCATGGTATGAACTTTGTGGGCTCCACGATCATCTACGCGATCATGCAAGGGATAGGGATGGTAAACGATCATGAGATGGGGTGTTTTAGGTATAACAAACTCATCGTCCATGACTCCCAGCCATCTTTCGCCAAGGCTACGGAATAGCAGGCATAAAAAATCGCCAAGAAGGCGGTTTTTTGATAGGGGCTTTTTTTATGGAGATGTGCTAATAATACTGGTTGTTGACAATGAGATTTTGTGCTATACTAAAAATGCTATGAAAAAAAGAAATTCTTTACAATCTTATAAAAAACTTTTACCAGATAAATTAACCGTCGAAATTCATAGAACAAAAGAAGGAAGTTTCTGGGCGAAAATTAAAGAATTGTCTCATTGTTATACTCAAGCCAAGAGCTCCTCGGAACTAATAGTGATGTTGAACGATGCTATTTATACTTATTTGGGTATTCCAAAAAGATATTATGGAAAACTTGGATATTATGTACCTCAAAGATTATACGGTGAAATTAAAAGAATGCATTGGCAGAAAATCGTTCAAGAAATGATTCGTCGGGAACAGCTAAGAAGGCGTCTTGAGGTATTTAAGTTACATGATGTATGGGAGAGAAGCCGAAATTAGCAAATTGTTCCTCAAGAGATGTTATACGGGCTCTTAAAAAACTGGGGGATTTTTCAATCGAAGAGCGTGCAAAACATACTAGAATCATACACAATCCTACAAACAAAAAATCAACACTGCCGAGGAGGCCAGGAAAAATAGATAGGAACCTCTTAAAAGATTTTGTAGAAGATTATCTAGTAAACGAAATAGGTTATTCAGAAGAGGAAATTTATAAGTATTTGTGGTGTTAATTATATCCTTTTCGTAGACAGATCCAAGAAAAAAATCGCCAAGAAGGCGGTTTTTTGATAAAATAAGAATATGGATAAAAAGATTATTTTAATTCACGGATATACTTCTTCGCCAAAAAAGAAGAAGTATCAAATTATTTCGCAAGAGCTTGATAATCTTGCAGTAGATTACTCAATACCTGCTTTCCCTGGTGGTGATTATCCTCATACTCGGGAATGGTTAGAGATTATTGATAAAGAAGTGAAATCTTCCACAAAGCCAGTAGTTTTAGTTAGTCATAGCTTAGGGACGAGAACAGTACTTTTGTATTTAGATAAATTTGAGGAAAAAGTTGACACTGTAATTCTCATAGCTGCTTTTAATAATAATGTTGAAGAGAATAGAAAGAGAAAAGATGGAAATTATGTGGACTTTTTTGATTACCCGCTTGATATAGAGAAAATAAAGAAACTTGCTAACAAATTCATTGTCGTTCATTCCAAAGATGATAACTCAATTGATTATCAGCAAGGCGTAGAGATAAGCAAGGAACTCGGTGCAGAATTAATAACTTATGAAAATATGGGTCATTTTAGCGGAGAAGAGAGGGCCGAAGAAAATGCTGAATATTTTTTAAAATTCATTAAGTCGGTTTTATGATAGATAAATTCATAAGATTGAACACCATATTTAAGCCTCCTGAAAATGTCGCAAAAAAAGCAATAGGTTTCAGCCATGAAATAGGCAAAAACAATGAAGCATTCTTTGTATTTGATGGTATTCAATTTCATCCCCATATAACAATCTATTCACCCGAATATCCTGAAAAGAATTTAGATAAAGTTTTAGAGAAGGTAGAGGAAATTGCCAGCAACACAGAAAAAGTTAATTTAATATCAAAAGGAATAAGTAGTGGTCAGGGATCTATCATTGTAAAATTTGATTACACACCAGAACTTAAGAAAATTCACGAGGAGGTTGTATTAAAACTTAATTCTTTAAGAGAAGGACATATACGAGAAAAATATACTGCTGATGATTATAAAATGAGATTTACTCCAGAACAACAAGAAAGCATTAAAAAATACGGATACCCTGATTCAATGAGTTTATACTTTCCTCATCTCACAATTATTAGATTAAAAGACGAATTATTGGCGAAAACTATATCAGAAGAAATTAGATGGGATATTCCCGAATTTACAGCTGATAAAATCGCT